>JAOAAW010000172.1 GCA_026418655.1 bacterium
GGCATATCCCGATGAATACAATTGTTTTTAACACGCTCAACAGAATAAAAGAAAAAGGAGAGTATGTTTTTCCTGGTGAAAATGGTGGTCATATCAGCCCGCATTATATCTCACATTTATTCCAGAAGTCAATAAAAAAAGCTGGAATAAAAGATTTCCGGTTTCATGACCTGAGACATACCTTTGCAAGCAGGCTTGTAATGAGGGGGGTAGATCTAAGAACTGTTCAGGAATTACTTGGACATAAAAGCTTTAATATGACCCTGAGATATTCTCATCTTGCGCCTGAACACAAAAGAAAAGCAGTTGAAATTCTGGAGAAAAGTGATACAATCTTTACAGGATTTCAGATGGACACCAGAATGCATGAAATGGACACTATTTGGACACCAGAGAAAATAGACAGTACCGACAATATCACACAAGTTATTGAAAAATAAAAACTTGGAGGGTTAGCCTAACGGTAAGGCAGTGGACTTGAAATCCACCGTCCCTCGCGGGACATGGGGGTTCAAATCCCTCACCCTCCGCTTTTACTTCTCTGACAGGGATTTGAACTGGAGCGAAGTTAAGACAATGCGAGCAAGCACAGCATTGTCAGCGGTGGCCGAGCCGAGTCGCAGTGGGAGACGAGGCCGCTCAAATCCCTCACCCTCCGCTTTTACTTCTCTGACAGGGATTTGAACTGGAGCGAAGATTTGAAATCATTTAATATTTTGTAAAGTTTAATTTCTCACCCTGAATTTTTTTAACCAATCACATACTTTTTTTATTGTTTCTGGTTTGCAAAATGGTGGCATAACGCCTGCTGATGTAATAACTATACCTCTGTGATGGGGAATCTGTTCAAGATCTTTTTCTATCTCTCTGATAATTTCTTCAGCTGATTTTGTCCACAACACAGCATTTGTTCCACCAATAAGACATTTGTCAGGACACATACTCCTTCCATCAAGCAGTCTTGTATCTCCGACAGGCGGAGAAGTGAATGCTTCAAAGCCTGCAACAGGTAATGTTGAAAAAATTGGAAGTAATGTTTTGAGATATCCGCACATGTGAAGAACAAGCAATTTTCCTCTACCGGCTAATATCTTTCCACATTTAGCAATGACAGGATAACAATATTTTTGATATTGCTGTGGAGAAATAAGAGTGGTAGATGTGTTTTCAATGAGATAGAAAAAATCAGCAGGACTGTATTGCGCAAGAATTTCAGCGATTTTCAGAAGTTTTGTGTTCATAACATCAAAAAGTTTTTCAACATCGTCTGGATAATCAGAAAGAAAATAATGACATTTTTCTATTCCTGCAAAATGCTGTATGCAAATCATCAGCGCAGTTGTACCTATTGTATTTACAACAACAGAATTTTCACCGATTTGTTTATACTTCTGTTTTGCTTCCTGAAGCTTTTCATTGTCAATCTCCACAGCACAATCAGAAAACCACTCTGTCATGATTTTTATATCGTTTTTTGTTTTTATAGGAAATTCTACTGGATGGTATGCCTGGCTTGCTGGGTCGAGCTTCATTGTTGCAGTTAGATTTCCATATTTTGTGCCATAGACGACTTTTCTGATGTCTCTGTCTTTTTTTTCTTCAAGAAAGGTTGTTTTTCTTTTTTCCTTGATGAAAGATGGCAATCCCTGATGCCTGTCGCTTCCAATCCATTGATGCAATTGTTCAAGAGACATTTTTTTGAAATTTTCTGTCTGATGGCTGATATAAGAATCATTAATCTTGGGCCAGAATGGTAATCTATCAACTGGTTCCATCTTTAGTGCCGAAATCCACCTTTGCTTTGGAGTCATGCATTATTCCTTTGATAATCAATATTGTATCACACCCTGATATTTGACTGTTCAAAATAGATTTGATACATTTTTGCTAACGTGAAATAAAAATATGGATATAGACAAAGAATGGGATTTTGTAATTTTTGAAACTCACAGGAAAAGAGAAAGGCATAAATTGGCAAAAAGGGAATTGCTTTTTATTCTCCAGAGTTTATTGATTCAGATCGCAAGATTAGAAAAGGATAGCCAAAAACAAATCTTGGCAGAAATCTATAATCGTGTAAAAGGTTATTATCGCTGTTTCTGACTAACCTTCGCAAGTTTCCAGACATCGGGTGTCATATTATTTCCTGCAACCATCCACAATGCATTATCATAAACAAAAACACTTGCTGCGTGTCGGGGTGGCCATGGAGTGTTTTCAAGTTGAGTCCAGTTTTTACCATCATGTGAATACCACACATCATTTCTGTTTCCACCGTTTTTATGATAACCTTCCATCACCCAGAGTTTACCATCGAAAACAGCAATATCATGATATTGTCTTGGATGCCAGGGTGCATTTTCAGAGACTTTTTCCCATTTTATACCATCTGATGAGCACCACACATCATTATAAAAAATTCTCTCGGGCCTGTTGGGTGTGTCGTATGTTCCACCACCAATAATCCATATCTTACCTTTGAAAACTGCCTGTCCGCCTATCATTCCTCTTGGTGCCCAGGGACAACTGTCAGCAATCTTTTCCCAGTTTTTGCCGTCTTTGCTGCACCAGACATCTGAATAAAAGATCTCAGGCGATGCTGCAAACTGGGGAAGTGTCTGACCACCAATAACCCATATTCTGTTTTTGAAAACCACCGTATAATGTAGCACCCTTGGTCCCCATGGAACATTTTGACATACGCATTCCCAGTGAATTCCATCTGTACTTTTCCAGACATCATTCTGATAATGATGTTGATTTGCGTCTCCTCCTATAATCCACATGGCATCTTTGAAAACAACATATCCTGCTGTATGCCTTCCTTCCCAGGGAGCGTGTGTTTCAAGTTTCCAGTTTTTCCCATCTTTTGATGACCACACCTCGCTGTTGCATATTTTCGGAAAATGGATTTTATCAGAAGGATTCCAGCCACCCAACAACCACATCCTGTTTTTGAACACAAGGGCACCCGCTCCGTCTCTTGGTGCAAAATCTGCTTTTTCTGTAATCTTTATCCATTGATATTCAGACATTTTTCCCCCCTGTCTATGTCCGTCCTGGACAAAACTACAACCTGCTGCTAAAAACAACACAACCAGAATAACTTTATTCATCGGATTCTGTCTGTACCAGTAGAAAATCTCCTGCAATTTTCCTTGCATTGTTCATATCCATCAATGAGAGTTCAATCTCCTCAAACTTATCCTGGAAAAATTCTTCAAAACCACTGACAAGGGCAGAAACTATTTTTTCAAAATCGGGTATTTCTGACAGAATATCAGAAAGCGATATTATCTTTGTAAAATCCGGCTTTTGAAGAAAGATACTCTCCCATAACCCTTTCCTGACTTCCAGAAGTAAACTCCCATGCTGAAGAAATGAAGTCCTGTCTTTTCTCTGGGCACTTCCTATAATTTTTTTTCCTTCAAAAACAAGGTCATGCCTTGTTGAAAGAGAAAAGCAATCCCTGTTTGTTAATGATGGTTCTTTTCCAATGGATTGACCCCGCCATTCAACTTTTATTCCGAGTTTTTCAAGGCCAAGTTTTAATGCACCGCAGATTTTTTCATAGGAAGTCAATGGGCCGGTGAAAAATTTTTCATCATTCGTGGAACAAAAGCTGTATGTGATTTCTCTGTCGTGAAATATCGCACTACCACCAGTAACTCTTGCAACAACCGGAATTTTATTTTTTTTACAAAACTCAATATCAACAAGATCCTCTGGCTTCTGATTTGCACCAAGAGACACTCCTGATGGCTTCCATGTATAAAATCGTAAGATACCAAGTTCTGCATTTTCTTTTGTTTTGTTCCACACAACACTATCAATTGCCATATTCATTTCTGGTGAAATATCGCGCGTTATCACAAATAAAAATTTTTTAGTCATTGTTCAGCAGGAATATTTGTCATCCGGAAGATATGGTGATTTAATAAAAACCAGTTTTATCTCTTCCTGTGTGTCATTGATAATGTCATGGGCTTCGCCTGGCTCTGCCCTGACTGCATCTCCAGGATTTACCCTATGTTCAATATCCCCAACCACAATCTTCGGACCGCCTTCTATAAAATAAAAATCTTCAACAACCTCTCTGTGCCCGTGCGAACCCATCTTTTCTCCTGGCTTCAAAATGATGATACCCCATTCGCAATATGGTCCCCTGAATAGATATTTTGGTCCTGAATCACCCTTTTTGAATTTCTCAATTGATTCAGATGTTTTCTTCATAAATTCCTCCATTTTCACCTATTTTAGCATATTATCTCTTACCTGTGTCGGTCCAGCCAGTCCAGAAAAAAAGCGCCCTGGCCTGACTCGAACAGCCGACACACATCAGGAAGGGGTGCTTCCCCTTCCTGATTTCCTTCCCCCACTACTGCGGGAGGCACACCTCCCTGCTCCCACCTGTGTCGCCTGAGTCAGTCCAGAAAAAAACGCCCCTGGCCTGACTCGAACAGGCGACACGCGGTTTAGGAAACCGCTGCTCTATCCTAACTGAGCTACAGGGGCAATTGTTAGTATCTATTTTAACTCACCAATTATTATACAACTACGATGTATTTCAAACAAAGCCACTTTTCATATTCAGGTTACCCTGTTTTGAAAATCGAACATTATTAACAATATTCCTCAACTGCAGAATATGCCATCTATGCTGTGAAAATAACCTTTCAATACTTTCAAACAATTGACAAATTTCTGAGGGTTAATTAAAATTTTTTTAGATGAAAATCAGCCTGAAGGGAGGTAAGAAATGCAATATTTATCCCGTCCCTTTATATCAGTAAAAACTATGGTATGGCTATGGCTGTTCTATGATTTCTGAATTTTATATACCCTGATAAAGTGTCTATCAAGACTGATGGTAAAATAAGTAAAAGGACAAATGTTAGTCGCAAGGAGGATAAGATGAAATTAAATTCCTATAAACTAAGTGCGCTTGTTATCTTTATGCTTTTCTGTTCGGGTTCGCTCTTTTCTGAAGAAGTCCCGATGCAAAGATTGAATAATTTTGCAAAAAATATAGAGAAATTCCGTGCAGAAGAAATGGGATATCCCCTTAACCAGAATACAGATCTCAAAGAATTCTATCAGTGGTATCTTAAATCAAAGCTATATGATGTTTCTCTCAACAATGTGGGAGACCCACAACAACCCTCTATCTACCCAATGAATACACACGAATTTGAAAATGAGGTAATAAACTTTTTTGCACCGCTTTACGGGTTTTCTCAAGACCAAGCCTGGGGAATTGTAACGCATTCGGGCACTGATGGTAATATGCATGGAATGTATTTTGGAGCAAAGGTATTACTTGGAAAAACAAAACAACTACCAATAGTTTATGTTTCAGAAGAAGCCCATTATTCCATTAAAAGAATTGCTGATGTTCAAAATTTAGAACTTCGTTTGATTCCAACCGATGAAACAGGAAAAATGATTATAAGCGAACTTGAAAAGGCATTGGACCCCTCAAAACCCGCATTAATAGTAATTGCCATGGGTACCACTTTCAAAGGCGCAATAGACGACCAGAAGGCAATCGACGAGGTCATAAAGAAGAAAAAACCAGTGGCAGTTTACAGACATGTTGATGCTGCGCTTTTTGGAGGATATCTGCCATTTACCCAGTATAAAGACCTAGTAAACCGAAAGGTGGTTCCTTTTGATTCGATCGCTGTCAGCGGACACAAATTTTTCGGATTTGATGAGCCCATGGGAATTTTTATTACAACAAAGGAGATACGAAATCAAACCAATCCATTCAAAGTTTCTTACCTTAATGAAGCAGTACCCACTATAACCTGTTCCAGAAATGCTCTATCAGCACTCAAATTCTGGTGGAAGATAAAGAAGAATGGAACAAAAGGTTTTCAGCAACAGGCAGAAGCAATCCTTAAAAATGCTCAGTATCTTGAAGATGAATTAAATAAAATTGGGTATAAAGCTTGGCAAAATGATTATTCCAATACCGTTTACTTCTTAAGACCAAGTGAAAAAATCATGAAAAAATATACACTTGCTCCAGAGTATGATGAAAGATTGGGTGGAAAAATGGCACATATTGTAGTTATGCAGCATACAACGAAAAATTTTATTGATGAATTCATAAAGGATTTGAAAGCAGAAGCAAAGCCTCACCCAGATTACCTGAAGAAAAAGGACGATAAAACAAAGATTCCCCGACACTGGCATTGATGAATAAAAGCATCTTTATACTTCTGGAGTGTAATCACATATTAAAGTAAAGTTTCCTTTTACAAAAAATCTGAAATAAATTATAGTTCTGTGGTCCTTTTCTTTTCAATTATTAATCTGAAAATTCACAAGCATTTTTTCAATTTTTAGAAAATTACTTCCACAAAATATGCGGACTTGACAAAAATTTTAACAGCAGTTAAAATGTACCTGACGATGATTACAGGAAATCAATGTAGTTCAATGAAATATAGAAAAAATCGTTTATTTAAATCGGTTTAAAAACAGATGCCGGGGGTTAAAATATGACGCAAAAAGAAATAGCAAAAATGCTGGGAATCTCAAGAGCAACGGTTTCCCTTGCCTTAAGAAATTATCCAAAGATAAGTCAAGAAACAAAGGAGAAGGTTTTAAAGCTTGCGAAGGTATTAAATTATAGACCTAACATTCTTGCTCAAAATCTGTTGAAGGGGAAAACATACACTGTTGGAATAATGCAGGCATTTCCTTTCAGCCCATTTTTTATAGAGCTAACAGGAAAAATTCATCATTTTCTCAGAAAAAGAAACTATGTGTGTATATCTGTTGAAGTCGGGACAGAACAGGAATTCAAGGAAGTTATTGAAACATTTTTAACAAGAAAAGTAGACGCAATAATATGCCTGATTTCCTTTCTTGAGCTTGAAGGGGTTCTACAACTCAAGAAAGAAAATGTTAAAACAGTTTTTTATAATGAAAACCCTGAATTGCCAGCAGATATAGTCGCTATTGACACATACAAGGGTGGTTCATTAGCAACAGAACATCTTATGAAATTGGGTCATGTGAAAATTGGCTTCGTAGGTAAAGGTCAGAATGAACTGAGCGACAGAAGATATGCTGGATATAAAGA
>JAOAAW010000178.1 GCA_026418655.1 bacterium
ATGTGTATAAGAGACAGATATTGAATGATGCTGTCCACCAAGTTCAATCCACCAATATCCCATTTCAAGCCACCCGTGTCCATTTCTTCCATAGGGCATATCATCACAATTATCAAACCTATAGGCATACGAAGGTGGCTCAAATTTTTGCACACTGTCATATTCTTTTGCCATAAATAAGCAACTCATTCCCATAGTACAACTATCCGCTTGTTCTGGGGCATGCGATTCATTAAATTCATTCCTTCCCTCTCTTCCCATCCTGAACATTGCACCGGTTAATGGCGCTAAAATACCGTCTCCAGAACAATCCGCAAAAATCTTTGCTTTCACTCTATGAAGTGTCTGGGTTGTGGTCTGCCAGCCTGAAACAGAAAAAATCAAATTATCTCTGACTTCTGCGTCAAAACATGAACAATTGAGAAGAAGAGTAATACTGGGTTCTGCCTTGATTTTCTCGTAAAGAATAAGGTCCCATATTGAATAACTTCTGTTTGGATTTCTTGAAAGATTTTCAAGCCGCAGTTCTTCAAGAACACCTGTTTCCCTCATATTTTTTATCCGGTTATGTCTATCAGCACCACATATATGAACACGACATTCACTTGAAGAATTTCCGCCCAGAACAGGTCTATCGTGGATCAAAACCACAGAAACACCATTTCTTGCCGCGCTGATTGCTGCGCATATTCCTGCCATACCACCGCCAACAACACAAAAATCAACATCATGAATTTCTTCTTTTATAGTCCTCTTCATTTCTCTATCTCCTGTAATCTCTGTTTCGCAGTCTTTGAAATCTGTGTTTGGGGAAATTTCTCAATGATATCTTTCAGAATGGCACTGGCATTTTCTTTTTCATCTCTTGCGATACATATTTCAGCCTTCCAGTACATCGCCCAGCCATAATAAGGATCATCCTGCTGGCATATTTTTGTAAATATTTCAATCTCTCTCAATGCCCTTTCAAAATCTTTTGCTCCACAATATGCCCTTGCATAAAGAATAGACCAGTTCCCAGTCAATTTACATACCGGTATTTCTTCTGCCCATAACATCAGTTTTTCAATAGCGGTTGAAAAATCATTTCTTTTCAGATAAAAAGAAACCTGCTGGTAAAATGTGCCTGATTTTCTTTCAATGTCTGTATCAGTAACAACACTTTCATAAAATTTCAAAGCTTTTTGTTTATCACCTTTGCACCTCGCTATATCTCCAAGCCCGATGGTAGCAGCTTTCTTAATTTTATTCGGAACTTCGTTGCAGGAAAGAACCATATTAAACTGTTCTTCAGCTCTATCAAGTTGACCTGTCTCAATGTATACCTGACCGAGTTTAATCCTTGCTTCAGCAAGGTTTTCTCCAAGTATCAATTTTTTATAGATACCCTCTGCCTCATTATATTTTTTTAGTTGTATTGCAAGTTCACCGGCTATAAACGATATTCTTATCCAGTGTTGTTGTTCAATCTCTCTTTCCAAAAGTTTATTATAGCAATCAAATTCTTTTTCCTTTACATCGTAATTGTTGAAAATTTCAGCAAGTGTCAGGAGTTCCTGTTCTGGCAACTTTGCAAGATCAAATTGCTGGAATTCTTCAATATACTCTTTCTGGCTTCGGGAAACCAGAACCAAAGTACTGTAGTCCTGCTCTGGTACAACCCTCATTGAAACTGTATCCGAATTACCCTGGCTATCCTTCACCGTAAGCGTGACATCGTAATTTTTCTTAACAAAATATGTATGAACAGGATTTTTTTCATTGCTTGTCTGTCCATCTCCAAAATCCCAGAACCAGGAAACTATGTCATTTTTTCCATTAGATAAATCATTGAATTGAAATGTTATAAATTCCCATTTTTCCCTGTAAAGATAATTTATGTTTTTCCATGAAAAAAAAGCACTAACTGGAGAATTGTATTTTTCAATTCGACTGATTTTTGCCTCAAGTACAGGTAGAAAAAAATCATCACTGATAATGTTAAACTTCTCCTCTTCTGGCCTTTTCATTGCGCAAACTGCATAGACCCAGCCCGGGAACTCAAAATGATAATAAACAAGGCGGTGAAGGCCTGGTTCCAATTCCACACTACCAGAGTGCTCTGGTCTGATAAAACCTTCCACCCATCGCCTTCCAGTTTTTGAAGCAACTATCCTGTCATCAACAAAAACAATAGAAGGTCCACAAGAGGTGGTACCAAATGATATGGTCTCCTTCTTATGCAGGTAAAAAAAGCCTGTATAAACCCTTAGAAAATATCCTGTTGGTGTTATGGGATTGCTGGCATCAAAGATATTCTTTCTCAATGTGGCTGCTACAAAATTTTCCTTTTTCTTACTCTCGTCAATAATTTTTTTACAACTGTCCAGTGTATCAACATTATCACCCTTCAGATTATAAAGTTCAAGCAAGACTCCTCTTTGAGGTCTGTAATTAAAATTAAGAGCACTGGCTTCAGTGTTTCCACAAAACAAAAAAACTTTTCTTCCTGCAGCAGGAAAATACATTTCATAATAATTGCCGGGCCCTTTTTTAGCAAGAAAAAACTCTATCCCTCTTCCGTTCTCATCAACAATTCTAATATCAGACCCATCTTGTTTCGCGGGAAGATTTATCCTGACTGTGGCTACCTGTGCAACGGGCAAATTATCTTTTGCTTCAGGGATAAGCAGTTCTACACGATATCTATAACTCGCAAGCCAGGTATCAGAATAAACCAAAGAGGCAGACAAAATAAACAACAAAAACCCGATTTTTTTCATTTCTTTATCATTGAAATATCTGAAAACCACACATCACCAGGACTACCATAGACATATAGTTTTAGACGCATCCATTTGACTTCTGGATTTGTGAATTTAACTTTTCGCACTTGTTTTTCCCATGTCTGATTTATAGGCTGGTGATAGAAGCATTCATTTCTCTCTATTCTCCGTCTTCTTCCTCCAACAATTCCCCAGCCCTCAACAAAGATAATAATTGTTGGACCGGATGTTTTTGTTCTTACGCTCAAAATATATTCTCCAGGAGAAGAAATTTCATGAAATATAGAAGATGCCCAATAACCTTCTGTTTCTGCTGTTTTTCTGTCAACCGAATACATCAGAAATTTTTGCGATGAATCCCATCTGGTTCTGTCATCAAGTACTTTCCAGCCGTAAGGAGTACCATCTTCTCCCTGTGAAAAATCACCATTTATTATCAAATTATCTCCTCTTCTTGTTCCTTTTGTTGGCAATACAGTAAAAGTCACTGCATTTGAAGTTTTATTGAGCCAGCAAAAATTTACATTGAATGTCGCTGGAAGTTTGACCGGATAATAATCATAAAAAAAAGGAATACGAATCTTATAGGTTTCGCCTGGATTAAGAACTATGGGTTTATAGTTTTTATTCGTCTGCGGGCTATGAGGTTTTGGTTCAGGCGGCATATGATTGGTAAAATTGGTCATTTCAGGAATTCCTTCAATTTTAAGCTTATGGAGATTTCCTATATACATCAGGTTATTTTCTCTTGGCTGAAGAAACTCAATGACATGCGTTTCAATTTCTGATGAATCGTTGAGAATGGTAAGATTAAGAAATATTGTTTCCTCTTCTTGATAGATCATTTTCGGACTTTCAAGGACAAGTTGCATTCCCCAGAGAAACCCTGAAAAAATTAGAAAAATTATATTACCTGCCTGAAATATTTTCATAGTATTTTCTCACAATTGACTCATAACCTGTCGGAATTTTTTCATCCCAGATACTTCCAAGTTCCTTTTTGGTTTTTTCAACTTTTCCTGAATTTTCAACCCTTACAATTGCCTGATGGGTAAGTATCTGTCGCGCTTGTTTAAGATTTGTGATAACCATCTGGTTTGTTGTAAGAAGAGTATTATACCTTCCTTCTTTCAACTGGATATTAAATTGTTTCATTGCAGAAATTGATTGTTCAAGCTGCGGATTATAGATATTCAAAATCTTCAGCTCCCTTTCTAATTTTTCTGCTCTTTCTATCAGCTTTGTCTGTTTTTCAGCAATTTCAGCATACTTAAATGACATATCCTGAACAGGACCCCTCAAACCAGATGGTCCCCATCCGCTTGCTTTGCCGCCACCGGTTGGACCAAGTTGATTTTCTCCGCTTGCATCCTGAACCTGACCCGGTTCTATATTATCTGGTGTCAGCCGTGCAGGCGTTTGCCTGCCACCCTTACCCTGGGCTGTTTTTTCAACCATTTCTCCATAAGACCTGCCTGTTCTTCCTTCGCCGCTTCTTCCACCGACTTCTTGCTGATTCGGCAGCACATTTCCTGTAATTCCCTTTGCACTCATATTACTTATTGAACCATCCATGGCTGTCCAGCCAGCACCCTTATCAAGACTATCCATCCACGAACTTGTAATATCTTCAATCTCCTCAGTCATATCTTCAACCTGCTCGATCAGTTCGCCTATAATATCTTCCAGTTCTGAAGGAAGTTCTGCTTCAGGAGCCATAGTCACTTTCGATGGTTCCTGGTGGTCCCATTTGATAGAATCAGGTCCTTCTGCAAGCCACCTTTCAATGTTTGATACAAGTTCTTCTGCAAGTTCCAGTCCCATCTGCGACTCCTGGATTGGAATTGTCATAGGTTTTCCTCTCGCAATAGCATCTGATGCTGCTTGAAGATGAGATATCATTTCAACAAATTCGTCAGAAAGGGTAAACTTTCCCTGCGTCTGCTGGGCAAGTTTATTAAGATCATTCACTATTTTTTGAAACATCTCTGCCCACTTCTTCTCTTTTTCTGCAATATTTTGCAATTCCGAGGGGTCTGCTATATTCTTTGTCTTTCCAAGTTTTTTTGCTGCCTCAATTACATTTTTCTGTTCTTCTATAAATTTTTCAAGTAGTTTTCTTGCTTGTTCCATCTGAGATTGCAGTTTTTTTTCCTCAGAATTTTTCTTTTTCAAAAAACCTTCTGGCGTTGATGAAGGCGAGTAAATAAAATAAATCGAAGATCTTCCGATATTACCTGCAGGAGAAAAATCTGTACATTCGGCATAATAGGCAATTTTTGAATATCCTGAAGGAATTTTCAAGAAAGTATTTACTACCATCTCTTTTTTTCTGTCTCCTGTTGTTTGAAAAAAGACCCTATCATTACTTGAAATATCTGTTTCGCCAGAACGAATCTTGAATTTTATTAAGTTGATACCGAAATCATCAGAAATTTTCAATTTTATAGGTACCAGTGTACCCGGATTAGCAACAATATCCTTTCCCGGAGAAATAAATTCACAGAAAGGTATCTGGTCAAAAACAGGAACAATTCTTTCCTTCTGACTGAAAAGTGTCTTTTTCATTGCGAGGTCAAAGTACTGAATCTGGTAGAATCCAGCCTCCCTGAGGGTGAACGTAAAAGATTTTGTTTTAGACCTGCCCTTGTTTTGTATTACAGTTCCATCACTGAAAAACATGGCTGCGTTACCGACAACATTATTAAAATAAAACTCAACAGTGACCTTTGTTCCTGGAAGCGCGCTGATCTGTGAAAAATCTCTTTCAAATACTGCTGACTTCAATCCTGTGTAAGAAGGATACTGATAATACACCCTCATTTTTTTGATTAGTGTTCTGTCAACAACATTAACCTTATACCATAGAGTTTTTTTACCATTCAGTACAATCCTGTAAGAAAAAGAATCATTCACCTCAGGAAAAGTATAAATGAACACAGATCCATCTTTTACCATTTTTTCAAGTCTGTCTTTATTACTCCTTATCTCAATAGCCGGGATTTTGTCATCTCGTATTAGTGCCCTAACCACAAGTGGAGAGCCTCTTTCGATAGAACAATTCCCTGGTTCAACAACAATATCTGAACTTCCAGAGACAAAAATTCTGGAGAGAACATTTTTTGTGGCTTCTGGAGCCAGAACCCAGCATATAAAAAGAAGCAATATTCCTGTTAATGTCAGGATTAACAATTTCCTTAATCTTTTTCTTTCAATAATACCTCTGACTGGAGATGTTGAAAGGGCATCAACTGTTTTTTCCTTTAGCAGTTCAATAAAAACTTGTGGATACCTGTCTGTTTTTCTATCCAGCTGGACAGAATTTATTAGAAGATTATTCAAAAAAGGAAGTTTTTTCTCTATTTTTAACGCCACTTCATCTGTTGAAAGTCTGGTCCATGTATGAAGGAGATAAAAAATTTTGGCCACGACTATGAAAAAAAGGGAGAACATAATGTATCTGTAAATGTCAACATACATTGCAAAAAGAGGGAAGAACCTATCAATTATTATCAACATCAGCAATAACATTGAAAACACAACGATAAACAGAAAAATAATTTCCTTTATTTCCCTGTTCCTTTCCAAATTCCTGTATTCACCAAGATACTTTTGAATATAATCAAATTGTGTCTTGTTCATCCAGCACTTTTTCTCCTCAAAAGTAATATCTGCTTTGCTTTTTATAGTATATTATTCTTCCTTCTCAAAAACCAGCAAACACTGAGCAATGTAAATATTGCGGGAATCAAGTATTTTTCGGTTTCATCCGAAACTGCAAATGTTTTTTTCACAGCTGCCCTTCGTACACTGAGTATCTTGTTCAAACCATCTGCATTCTCAATATCAAAATATAGACCGCCAGAAATTTCTGCAAGCTTTTTAAGATAAATCGTATCCCTGCCGGGATCCTGCGTTTCGCTCCCAATTTCTGTCACAATAAATTCCTTCTTATTTATCATTTTCTCCTGTCCCTGCGCACAGACAACGTATACTCCTTCTTTCTCCGGTACAAATGTTGCTCTGTTATCCGATACTTTCAAGTCGGTATGAGAACCATCAGGATGGATTACATAAACACTGTAGGTAGTTTTATTGTTGCGTAAAAGAAATTTTATATCAACAACTTCATTTTTTGCATATATTCTTTTGTCCAGTAGAATCTCAGGTATCTTATCGCCAATTCCAAGATAATTCTCAGGACTGCACAAAAATCGTATAAGCTTGCCCCAGAACTCCTCATAGGCAACTTTTTCAGATTGTTGTGTTCCATAATACCATTTCCATGTTGAATCAGTCGCCACAACGACACATTTGCCACCGGGCGCAGTTGTTGTGACAACCACGGGAATATTATCAAACTCAGGACTTTCAAATAAAATAGCACTTCCACTTCTCACATTTCCTGTTCTGTTTATTCTGTCAAGTAATGGCAATGGTTTGAAATCTTCAAAAACTGGCAGATTTTTTGCTCCATCTCCTGTAACAATTCTCAATGGTCCGTAGATGAAAGTGTTATTGTTTCCTGCCGAAATAACAGGAAGAAGATCTTTCAAGGGTTGTCTATTAAGTCCTTTAAGGAAATTTTCCCCACCCATAAATAGGATGCCACCATTGTTTTTTTCAACGAAATTCTTGAGATTTTGAAGGTCTGATTCAGAAAATGAGGAAAAATCTACGTCTCCGAAAATTATAATATTGAATTTCTGAAGAAATTTTTCATTTCCGAGTATATCCGGCGGTATCTCAAGCGATATTCCTCCTGTCTGTTGAAATGTGGATTCCCCAACTCTGACAAGACAAACCGGTTCAATTTTTCTATCGGATTCAAGAAATCTTTTGAAAAACTTGTATTCCCAGCGAAGATTTCCTTCAACGTAAAGAATATGAATAACAGGAGAAATAACTCTGACCAGGAAATTAAAATTATTGTTATCAGTATTTGTCTCGCCAACACCATGCTGAACTGAAACCTGGTAAAGATAGTCACCCTGAGAAAGGGAAGGAATTTCAAAATCCACTCGATTGAAACCTGAAACAAGCTCTATTGTTTTGCCCTGAATAAGACTACCAGCCTGTTTGAGTGATACTGAAATTTTTTCGCCATCAAAACCTGACTGACTGATAATCGGACTTATTTTTAGTGTTTCACCCTCGTATATTGGTGAATTTGTAATAACAGTTGATATTCCAATATCTTTTGCTGATTGTTCGCCTACCCCTACAGTGTAAACTGGCATGGTTATTTTATTTTTCATTTCCTCCCATGAGACAAACTGATTCTCATAACCATCTGAAATAATAATCACGCCAGAACAATTGCCTGCGTGTCTTTTCAATGCTTCTGTAACAGAGTATCCTATTTTTGTCGCATTTTGTTCTGCTTTAATACTTTCTATATCTTTTTGTTGTATTGGATCTAACTCAGAACCAAAACTGTAATATACAGGTGTATATTTTTTAAAAAATCTGTTTTTTGCAAGAAATTCCCTGGCTCTGTCAATTTTTGAAATTCCAGTCCTATCTCTTGCTTTCATACTCGATGATACATCTATCATAACAATAATTGGTTTTCTCAACCTTGTCTTTACATTGACAGAAATTTCTGGCTGGAAAATTGCACACAGAAGTAAGAATGCCGCCATGGAATGAAGAAAAATAAAAATTCCTGTTTTTATGCCAGAAAAAAACTTCTTATATGAAACCACAATCGCAAATATGATTGCAGCATAAAAAAGAATAACAACCATAGAAGGCGCAGCAGAATTAAAATTAATGCTTAACATCTCTTGCAATCCTCTGTTTCAAAAAAACTAGTACATTGCTCAAAATAAGTTCTGAAAGTAAAAGTCCAAGAGCGAAATTAAGAAAGACCATCATTAACTTACCGCTGCTCACTTCGGTCAGAATCAGTTTTTCCATCTGACCGCTACTTACAAAACTTATGCGATTTTTCTTAAAAATAGTTCTGATTTCTCCATATGAGATTTTTGAAAAGTCTCCTTCCTGCCATGGTATGTTGGCACTAATGCATTGCCTTTGTTCTCCTTCTTTATCTGAAAAAATGGCAGTCCAGATGCCAGGTATATCCGGTATATATGAAACCGCCTTCTTTTCGGTATTCTTTATTATTATTTTTTCGCCCATCGGGTTTATAACGCTGACGGAATCAGCATTTTCAGTTCCTTTCACAATAACACTATCGCCAACAGATATTGAATTGGTATAACCTGAAAGATACTCAACCAGCATGCTCATCATCACAGGAAAAAATGGTTTGTTTTGAAAATTTGTCCATTGTCGATGTACATTAAATGTGAATAAAAAAATTCTGCCTTTACCAATTTTCTTCTCCAGAAGAAGCGGATACCCATTATCAAGTTTCATAAGTATATCCCCTGTTATTTCCCTGATAGGAAAACAGGCATTAAACCGTGTTGTTTTCAAATAATCAATGGTCTTTTCTCCAAATTCAGCAAACAGAGGATGCGCAGCTGCAACCCAGGCAACCTTTCCAGGTCTCAAAAATTCGCTTTTCTCTGCAATTTTTGCTGGCATCAGAAATTCGTTTTTGCCTTCTATTGTCCAATCTCTATTAAAATCCTCAGAAGTAATTCTATCGCCTGCAAAATATATTAGGGTTCCTCCATCCACAATATATTCAATAATTTTTTCTCTAATGTTCTGCTCAATTTTCTGCGGATTAACCATCAGAATTGTCCTGTATTTTCCTAAAAAAATATCCTGAAATTCATTTGTTTTTCTTATATCAACTGTAATTGTACCTGTCGATTGCACCGATGATTTTATGTAAAAAACAGAAGTATCATCAGACCCTGCAAGCAAAACTTTTTTCTCTGCTCCTCTTTCTTTCTGGTAATAAAAATAATTGTCTGGCTTCAAATCGTCTGAATACAAAATTTCGACCTTGAAACTCTGACTATCCTTATCAGGTTTGACTTCAAACTCTCCAGTTTTTTTACCTGATACTGTAACAGATTTTGTGACTTCAAAATCATCCCCGGTTATTTTTATTTCGGCTGTAATTTCTCGGTCATTCCAGTTGATAATCTCGCCAACATACATAGCTTTTCCCGATAAAGGATAGAAATCTTTTAACGTAAGATTTACTGGCTTTTCCTCACCACCAGCGTCGATTATCGTAATGTCGGGGTTTATTTTCTTAAAAGTCGCTGATGAAAAATTTTTCCAGCCGCTCTTTTGCATATCTGTAATGACAAAAATCTTTAGATAGCCACTTTTCTTATCAAGCATAGAAAATGCCTGTTCAATTGCATTTTGAAGTGTGTTTCCATGAAAACCAGGTTGACTTTCACGTATTTTTTTAGCTATGTCCTGATGAATTATGGAAAAAGGAATTATTTTACCTCCGGTAAAAATCACTGCAACATGTGTCTGTTTGTTCAATGAAGCGAGAATCTGTTCTGATGCGCGCTGGAGATTTTTCCATGCATAACCCGACAATGAGGACATACTCGCTGAATCATCAAGAACCAGTATTACCCAGGATTCTTTTTCCCTGAAAAGCGCCCTTTTGCTCACCGGCTGAGCAGCAGCAATAAAAAGAAACGCAATCAGTATTGCCCTCAGAAGAAGAATAAGAATTTCTTCGAGCTTCTGACGCCTTATTGTCTTTTTGCGGGTCAATTTGATAAACCTGAGTGTGCTGAAATAATAAGGTGGAGATTTCCGCCTTGAAAAAAGATGTATCAAAACAGGTATGCTCACTCCTGCAATTCCCCATAGAAATAGTGGTTGAAGAAACCCCATAATGATTTATCAGAATAAACGTGAACGAAGCTGCAAAAAATTATAGAGAAAATAATCAAAAGGAGTTTGTGTTATGGCCCTCACATAATCAATACTTCTCTCCGAACAGGCTTTCTGATAGAAATAAAGAAACTGAGTGAAAATATTTCTGTATTCTTTACGTATAGCCTGACTATCCACAGGTATTCTTTCATCGGTTTCCATATCTATAAAATCCTTGAATCCTTCAAAAGGAAATTCTATCTCGGCTCTGTCAATTATATGAAAAACGATAATCTCATGGTGTTTATATCTGAAATGTGCCAGCCCACTCATTACTGCTTCTTTATCATCAAAAAGATCAGAAATGAGTATGATCAAACTTCTTCTCTTGATAATACCGGCTATTTTATGAAGGGTTTCGCCGATATTTGTATCTTTCCCGGGTTCGAGATTTTCAATATTTTCTATCAAAAAATGAAAATGACTGCGGGTTGAAGACGGTTTAATGAAATTTTTTATACCTGAATCAAAAGCAACAAGACCTGTGGAGTCATTCTGTTTCATCATCAAATAACTCAGACAACCCGCCAGACATTTCGCATAGATAAATTTTGTGATAGCATCCTTCTGTCCCGAATAATTCATTGAATTACTGGTGTCAAGAAGAATATAAGCCTTTAAGTTCGTTTCTTCTCTAAACTCTCTAATGTACAGTCTATCGGTCCTTCCATAAACCTTCCAGTCAAGATACTTAGGATCATCGCCCACAACATACTGCCGATGTTCTGCAAATTCAATGCTTGAACCCTTATGGATGCTACGATGCAACCCTGATATAAAACCCTCAACAATTGTTTTTGCAATGAGTGAAAGATTCCCAAAACGAGTAAGTATTTTTGGATCTAAAATCTTTGAAGATTTTTCTGTTGTACCCATAAAAGTAAACTTATGCTAAAAACCCATCAAGATTCATGGATTTCCTGAAGCAATCTCCCAACAATCTTACCTGAATCCACGCCATCTGCATCTGCTGTGAAATTTGTAAAAACCCTGTGCCTTAAAACATTTTCTGC
>JAOAAW010000196.1 GCA_026418655.1 bacterium
TCAAAATGGGCTGCAAAAAAGAATATGAAGGTTGAAGTTGTGGATTTTTTACCAGGTGAAGAAGCAGGTTTAAGAAAAATTACGGCGATTTTTTCCGGTGATTATGCGTATGGTTATCTTAAGGGTGAAACAGGTGTACACAGGCTTGTTAGAATCTCTCCTTTTGATGCAAATAAACGCAGGCATACAAGTTTTGCTGCAGTCAATGTTATTCCTGAAATAGTTAAGGATATTAAAGTTGAGATAAAGGAGGATGATATTGAAATTGAAACATTTCGTTCAGGTGGAAAGGGCGGACAGAATGTGAATAAAGTGGAAACTGCTGTTAGAATAAGACATAAACCAACCGGAATTGTTGTTCAATGTCAGAATGAAAGAAGTCAGTTTAAGAACCGCGAAATGGCGATGAAAATACTGAGAAGCAGACTTTATCAGATGCAACTTGAAAATGAAAAGAAAAAAGAAGCAGAAAAATGGAGTTCGCAAAAAGAGATTGCCTGGGGGAGTCAGATAAGATCGTATGTTTTCTGCCCATATACAATGGTAAAGGACCATCGAACTCAAGTTGAAACCGGAAATATCGATGCTGTGATGGATGGGGAAATAGATGAATTTCTTCATGCTGAAATTGAATATCTTGCGACCAAGCAAAATAATTAGATGAAAATATTGATTACAGCCGGACCTACAAGAGAATACATTGATGCTGTCAGGTTTATCAGTAACCCTGCAACAGGAACACTTGGATATTTGACTGCTGAGATTGCGAAAGAAAAAAAACATGATGTTGTTCTTGTGTCTGGGCCGTGTTATCTGAAACCTCCCAAAGGCATAAAAATCATTTTTGTTGAATCCGCTATTCAAATGAAAAATATGGTTGAAAGGGAGTTTCCATCTTGCGATGCCTTGGTAATGACGGCTGCTGTTTCTGACTGGAGGCCAGAAAGAAAATTTGGCCGGAAACTTAAAATTAAAAGAAAATGGAAATTAAATCTTATTCCAAATCCTGATATCCTGAAATGTATATCTCGTATGAAAAAAGAAAAACAGATAGTTTTCGGGTTTGCTCTTGAAAGTGAAAATATAATTGAAAATGCAAAAAGAAAAATGAAAGAAAAAAATCTCGACGTGATTATTGCGAATACTGTGAAAAATTTTGGTAAGCCCAGGAAAAAATCAGACATATTTGCAATATACAGTGATGGCTCAATCAAAAATTGTTCATCCTTTACGAAAAATGAACTTGCTTTTTTTATTGTTAGTGAAATTGAACGATTGGCAAGGGGGATAAATTGGAATAAATAAATGGATGTTTTTTCTTGTTTCATTAGTTTTTTTCTTTTCTATGACAACATGGTGCCAGGATAATGAACAGAAACCATATTATCTGTGTAATCGTGCGCAGGGGAAGATTAAAATTGATGGAAATATTGATGAAGCAGCTTGGAAGTATGCCAATGAAATGAATATGATACGCATAATTTCACTTGACAGACCAGTATCAGAAACAAAGGTATATAGTCTGTATGATGATAAATATATTTATTTTGCCTTCATGAGTTACGATACAGATATCTGGACTACTAATATTAATAGTAAAAGAGATTCACAGCTATGGTTAGAAGATGCAGTGGAGATTTTTTTAAAGCCCAATGTTTCTGAAGATACATACTATGAGTTTCAAATCTCTCCTAAAAATGTGATATTAGATGTATTTCTTGCAAATAGCTTGCGTCCTGGGAATATGTTTTTTAGATTTGCGGAATGGAACTGTTCCGGACTCAGATCCGCAACGAGAATAAAAGGTACACTGAATAGATGGAATGATACAGACGAATACTGGACATGTGAGGTTGCGATTCCTTTCAGTGACTTACCTTCTGTAAAAGATCCTCCGGTGAAGGGTGATACATGGCTTTTTAATGTAGCAAGATATGATTACTCTATATACCTTAAAAAAGGCGTTGAAGTTCTATCTTTCAGTCGTATAACCAAACTTGAGTTTCATGATTTTAATGAATGGGCTTTTTTGAAATTCAACTGAAACATGAAAAATTATGATTATTCCTCCAATTTAGAAAAAATTGTAAAGGAAGAGTCCGGTTTTGAGTTTCAGTATTTACCTGAAGAAAAGATCCGTATAGTTGAAGTGAAAGATTTTCCCAGCCTTGGTAAGATTGCGGCTTTAAGATTTATAGAGTGGTGCCAAAAAAATCCAGGCGGTGTTATTTCTCTTCCCACTGGAAAGACTCCGGAATACTTTATTTACTGGACTTCCTATATTCTTAAAAACTGGAATAAAAAGGAAGTGCAAGAAATTCTTGATAAATATGGATTAGACAGAATTAGGATACCTGATATGTCAACTTTTATATTTGTTCAAATAGATGAATTTTTTCCGATGAATCCTGAACACGAAAACAGTTTTGTCTGGTACATAAGGAATTTCTATTTTAAGAAATTCGGTCTTGATGAGGGAAAGGCAATGTTAATAAATGCATGGACCACAGGATGTAAGCATGGTACTAATCTTGGTGAATTGTTTCCTGATGGCAGGATAGATCTCTCTCTGAGATTCAGGCAGGCAAGAAATGAAAATGAGGAATTGCAGCAGAAGGCACTTGTCTCTGCTGACAGTTATGCAATGGCATATGAAAGAAAAATAAGAGAATATGGAGGAATCGGTTTTTTTCTTGGAGGTATTGGTCCTGACGGACATATCGGCTTTAATATTAAGGGTTCAGATCACTTCAGCACAACTAGGCTTGTACCGATTAATTACGAGACAGCGGCTGCAGCAGCTATTGACCTCGGAGGCATAGAAATTTCCAGAGGAAAAATTGTCATGACAATTGGGCTTGAGACAATTACCTACAACCCAACGACGACTGCAATAATTATTGCCGCAGGAGAAAGTAAGGCTAAGGTTATAAGAGATGCAGTGACAGGCGATGAAACCTTACTTTATCCAGCAACTGCTTTAAGAAAACTCAAAGGTGCCTGTTTTTATCTTACATCAGGTGCAACAACCTTGCTTGCCAGAAGGACAGTAGAGAAACTGAAAAGAAAACCAACACTTTCTGAATCCGACATCAAAAAGATCATAATAGATATTGCGATAAAAAATAACAAAGTTCTTAATTCACTTTCGTATTCTGATTTTACGGGTGATACGATTGGTGAATTTCTTCTGAGTAAAGAAATCGATATCAAAAATTTTTCATCGTATGTTTCTAAAACTCTTATGGAAAAAATAGAAAAAGGGACAAAACCAATTGAAAATCTGGTAATTTTACATACAGAACCCCATCATGATGACATAATGCTTGGTTATATGCCTTACATCATACATCTTGTAAGAACACCCTTAAATAAACATTACTTTGCCACGTTTACCAGTGGTTTTACCGCGGTTACGAACCAGTATGTAATAGAGCAGTTAAAGAAGCTCGAAAAATTCATTTTGACAAATAAATTTGACTATTTAATCGAACAGCAATATTTTGATCCGGAAAATAATACTGCCAGAATCAGGGATGTCTATCTTTATCTTGATGGTGTCGCTGCGAACAACCTTGATATTCAGGATGAAGCTTCCGCAAGAAGGATGATGAGAAACATTGTTTCTATGATCGACTCCTACAATATTTCTGCAATCAAACGAAAAATTTCATGGTTCTTTAATTACTTTGAAAACGCATATCCGGGGAAAAAGGATGTATATGAGGTTCAATTACTAAAAGGGATGATACGGGAGTGGGAGCAAGAACTACTATGGGGACATTTGGGATTTAATTGTGAACATATTTTTCATATGCGATTGCCTTTTTACACCGGGGATATATTTACGAGACAACCAGAATTGAAGGAAGACATAATGCCCATTCTTAATCTTTTAAAAAAAGTTAAACCAGATATAGTCAGTGTTGCTATGGATCCAGAAGCCAGCGGGCCAGATACACACTATAAAGT
>JAOAAW010000028.1 GCA_026418655.1 bacterium
CCCGTTATCATCCCCGGTACAATGGGAACAAATTCTTATGTGCTCGTTGGAACCCAAAAAGCAATGGAAGAAACATGGGGCTCAACCTGTCATGGTGCTGGAAGAACAATGTCGCGTTCTCAGGCAATTAAGTCAAGCAAAGGAAGAAAGATTGAAGATGAACTTGCAAAATTAGGTGTACTGGCAAGGGCCAAAAGTAGAGGCGGCCTTGCAGAAGAAATTCCAGAAGCATATAAGGATGTTGATGAAATAGTAAGAGTTGTAGAAGAAGCTGGCCTTTCAAAGAAAGTAGCGAAAATGAAACCACTTGCAGTAATAAAGGGATGAAATTCTGAATGTTTGAAACAAATTTTAATGTTATTGATTTTCACGTCCATCCTGTCATAAACAAAAACCCATTAAAAACAATGAAAGAAATCATGATGGTTGCCAGAAAATTTCACATTTCTAAATTATGTCTCCTGGGAGATGTTCTTCGTTTTGGATACAATCCTGATGAAAAACAGGTTTCCACAATCAATAACCTCACAATTAAACTTGTGAAAAACTTACCGGAATTTCTGGTTGGATTTTGTTTTTTAAATCCTGAAAACAGTCACAGTTTTATACAGGAAGAGATAGAAAGATGTATAGTCAAAGAAAACTTCAAAGGAATAAAGTTAGAAGCCGCTGTCAATGCAACGAGTAAAAAGCTTGATTTCGTGATGGAAATTGCTTGTAGATTAAATATTCTGGTTGTCCACCATTCGTGGAATACTGATATTATCAACAATAGGAAACATCAATCAGATCCAGAAGACATCGCAAATCTTGCCAGTCGTTTTCCGCAGGTAAAAATCGTTATGGCACATATAACCGCAGCAAGTCAAAGAGGTGTTGTTGCAATTCAACCCTATAAAAATGTCTGGGTTGATACTTCTGGAGCGCAGCCGGTATCAGGAACCATTGAATATGCGGTAAAACATCTTGGTGCCGAGAGGATTCTATACGGTTCTGATGTTCCTGGAAGAGATTTTTCTGTGCAACTTGCCAAAATTATTGACGCACAAATTTCAGAAAAGGAAAAAAGAATGATACTTGGTGAAAACACAAGAAAATTACTTGGGATTTAAATGGAACTGTTTGATGTTAATGTGTCTATCGGGTACTGGCCTTTTCAGGAATTTCATCTCAAGGATATAAAGCAACTTTCAAGGCATCTGGCATCTTATGGAATTTCAAAAGGTTTTGTTTCCAGTTTGGAATCTGTTTTTCTCTCAGACCCGCATAACAGAAATACCATACTGATACAAAAACTCAAAGGCAAAAGAAATTTTTCCCCTGTCCCAATTTTAAACCTGCGACTTAAGAATTTTCTGGAAGAATTCAGTTTTTTAGTCAATTGCGGTGTAAAGGCGATAAAATTGGTTCCTTCATACCATTTTTACAACATTCTTTCAGAAAACACCTTTCATATATTGAACGCGTGCAAGAAAAATCAAATTATCCCGATTATACAAATCAGATGTGAGGATGAAAGAAGCCATCATCCTTTGATGAAGGTGCCACCCGTTAATTTCAAAGATATCATAAAACTTTCACGAATATTTCATGACCTGAAAATTTTATGTCTATGTCCATATTTTTATGAAGCAATTGAAATTTGTAAAAAAACAGAAAACGTCTATGTGGATATATCATTTATTGAAAGATTCAATACAATAAAAGCCCTTGTTGAAAAGGTATCTGCGCAAAAAATTTTGTTCGGAAGCCATACTCCCTTCTTTTATACAAAAGCTGCAATCATGAAAATTAAATTTGCAGAAATTTCACAGACCGATAGGGAAAAGATAATGCATATAAATGCGATGAGTCTCCTTAAAATAGAGAAGTGTTGATAATGATTCCTGAAACAAAAGCCTATATCACTTATAATAACCGAAATATTTATGTTGCGGTGCAATGTCATGAACCGGAGATGAAAAATATAGAAAAGCATTCACTTTTCTATGAAGATATCCAGGTATTCTTTTCCTCAGGAAAAAATAGGTTGTGGATAACCATCACACCGGGTGGGACAACACATATTCAGATAAATAAAAAAAGAATAGAAAGAAGCAGGAGCATAAAGATTGCAACATCAATAAAGAATAAATCCTGGAATGTAGAAATAGGTCTTTCTTCAACACTTTTAAAAAATAAACCAGGGCCAGGTTCTGTCTGGAAATTCTGTATAGCACGGTCAAGAAAAGGAACCTATAGCACATGGCCGATTCTTTCAGGCAACAAAGGATATCATGACTATGGGTATTTTGCCCGCCTGATTTTTACTGACGGAAATAAACCCTGTATTGTAGGGAAAGATGATAAAAAAATTTTTGTTTATAAAACTAACAGTTGCATCAATATTGATGGAATTATTGAAAAAAACTGGTTTTCTCAATCAGCAATTACTGAACTGGCACCTCTTCCCATAAATTTTGATAGAAGATTAAAGAAAATTCCTCCTTTTGAAAAAATAAATGCACTTATCGGCAATAGATATAAAAGGCATGCCTTTACAACGATTCCAGAATCTCTTATTGAAAAATCAAAAGAAGTGGTGAAAAAAGAACGATGGGCAAATGATATATTCAGTGAGATTAAAGAAACTGCCGACTGGTGGGCATTAAAAACAGACGATGAAATCTACAAATTGATACCAGAAAAAGGACCTTTTGCTTATGCAGCCTGTTACAGTGCAGGATGTCCTATCTGTGGAACCGGAAATGCAGGAAATACCACAAAAGCATTGCTGACTTCCATAAATACACCATTTTTATGGAAATGTTTTACCTGTGAACGAACATTTGGTCCTGACATTGAAATTGAATATAAGGGGAAAAGATTCAAAATTACAGACGATGGAAGTGGATGGATGATACCAGAAGGTTTACCGAACACAGGACACAAATGTTACTTTGTTGCTGCGTGGCGCAATTATTTTTTATTCTGCATGCTTGGTTCTTCACGTGCAATCATGCTTTCATGGGATGACTCTAAAAAAATTGTAGGTGGACTTTCTGCCCTTGCAACAGTCTATGCAATAACAGGTAACAAAAAATACGCTCATAAGGCATTACTGATACTTGCGAGAGTCAGCCAGCTTCATCCCGTTTACGATGGCGTCATGGATATCGGAGATGTACAGAAAATGCCTCATATTGGATGGACAACAGGCGGTGCCGAAGAAATCGTTGAAAATTGTATCTATGCGTATGATATGGTGTTCGACCATTTGAAGCAGGATAAAACATTAATTGATTTTTTGAAAAAAAAGGCGTACCCTGACTTTGATGGCGATGGAATACTGACACATTTTGATATTCAGAAATGTATCGCTGTAAACCTGTTCGGATATATGTATGAATGGCTTCTCAGGGTGAGAAAGGAAAGTGTCCAGGATGATTGGACAGTATGGCATTGTGCACACAGAATTTTGATAGGAAGATTACTTGAAAATCCAGACATCATTTATGAAGCAATTGAAGGGAAATCAGGATTTAAAAAGATGATGATTGAAAGACATCTCAATGATGGCAGATTTATCTACAATTCACTCAATTATCATTTTCATAAGCCGGTTGCACACGGAAAAGTTCTTTTTGCAGCCCATGGATATCATGATGGAATCTTTTTCAAAAAACCATTAAATCTTTTTCATGATGAAAACATACCCTATGAATCGTCAGTTAGATATGCAGAAGGAATCATGTGTGCAGGAAGAATTCCTGGTATCGGAGACGCCTATCCACCAAGGTTCAAAGTAGGACCAGACAATGACTCACTTCTTATACAAATTGCGTGGCTTTTACCCATATACAATTTCCTTGTAAAAAAAATCAGAAATAAAAAGCTATTCATTGAAAAATTTAAGAAAAGCCTCAAGGTTTCATTTACCAAAGATATTCTCTGGATCTTTACCTCTGTGCAAAACATCAGGGATATATTGTTGAAGACATCTGATTATGTTCCTCAAAGAACATGTCTTTTTACAGATTCAGGGCTTGCGATTCTTCGCACAGACAATGATGGATTCAACCAGATTCATGTCCTTTTGAATTATGGAGTTGACGGCACAGGACATTCCCATCATGACCAACTTGCTCTCAATATAATCGCTTATGGGTATGAATTGACAATAAACAAGGGATATCCATACACATGGACCTTAAATACCAAAGTTCCTGCCTGGATTCAAAATTCTGCATCCAAGAATATCGTTCGGATTGATGGAAACAATCAAACAGCCTACAGTTTAATAGATATCCCGGTTGAAAAATGTGCAGGTAGTTTACTTGCCTTTGTTGACAATGAACTTGTCGCGATGGCAGAAGGACGAAATGAAAAGAGCTATCCTGATATCGCAGACCTTTACAGAAGGTCCGTAATACTGGTGAAAGATCCTCAAAACCCTTTTATTGTGGATATTTTTAATGTAAAAGGAGGAAGGATTCGCGACTATCAATTTCATGCTCAATCAGATATTGAAGGAAAAAATTTTGAAATACATCTTGAAGATGCAACTCTTCAAAAAACACAGGAACCAATTGAGTACATTGATAGAAGATTTATATACGATATTTCCACAGCGACAACTTACAAAGATATTATTGCGAGATGGTGGATTGGAGATGAAAATAATACAGGACTCTTATTGCATATGCTGAGTTCAGATGGAAAACGCATGGTAATCACAGGTAGGGGACAGGCAGAAGGAGATGATCGTCCTGTACCCTGTGATGTTCACCTTGCTGTACGAGAAATCGGTGAAAAACCGAGCAAGTTTGTATCATTGATTTTCCCCTATCAGGAAAAAATCCCTGAATACAAGGTGGAGACACTCAAAAAGGTACCATCAAAAGGACAAGATTCAGCAATAGCGATTTCTGTCACCACAGGTAAAAATAGATACATCATTTTTCATGACATTGAAGGAAGGAAAATACATCGGTTCAGAAAAAATGGTATCACATATTTTTTCAAAGGGTTGTTCTGCATAATGCTTGAACAAGATGGCTTTCTGATGCAGAGCTGTATTGCTTCCGGAACTTTATGCGGCAGAGATAAAGAAATTTTCAAACTGAAGAAACCACAAATATTAAAAGTATATTCTGTTGACATGGAAACGAAAAGTATCTTTGTAAAAGTCCTGGATTCTGAAATAAAACCTGGATGTATAATAAAATGGCTTAATAAACCATGGGCTTATAAAGTAAAAAAGGTAGAACCAAAAGATAGAATGATGAAACTTTATCTTGATACCTTCTCTTTACTTGACAAAGGGCGTTATAAAATGGTAAATAAAGGCGACAAAATTATAGTTCTGCAGTCAGCACTGTGGAAAAAAATTTCTAAAAAGGAGTGAAAATGAAATTCAGCATTCAGACAATAATCTTGCCATTTAACACACTTGAGGAAATTGGCGAGATAGCGCATCGGTATGGTTATGACGGAATTGAATGGCGTGTGCTGCCTGATGCCTGTCTTAAGGATTTTGGTCCTGAGGTAAAAAATAATCTTGCGGTCTGTTCATTGAAAAAAAATGTTCCTGTAATAAAGAAAATCAATGCACAATTCAATCTTGAGGTGGCTGGTTTTTCTTCTTATGCGGAGATGGACCAGATCGAAGATATAAAAATCATCAGAGATGCAGGCTGTGAATTAGGTTGCCCATTTTTCAGGATAAGAGGCCTTTACTATAAAAGAGACAGAAATTTCCACCAGATTATTGAAGAAGGATGGAGAAAATTTGAAAAGGTTGAAAAGGTTCTTGAAGGATATCCAATAAAAGCTGCTATTGAAATTCACAATGGATTTGCTGTAAGTTCATGCGCTGCTGCGTATCATTTTTGCAGTAAATTCAGTCCCAAACATCTTGGTGTGATACATGACCCTGGAAATCAGGTGGTTGAAGGAAGAGAAGATGCAAAGATGGGAATTGAAATTTTAGGACCGTATCTTATCCATGTTCATTTTAAAAATCTTATCTGGGAAAAGACAGGTGTCAGAGAAGATGGTACTGTGGTTTGGAAACCCAAAAGTGTTCCCTTGAATGAGGGTATCATTGACTGGAAGGACTATATTGAACAACTGAAAAATTGTGGATATAATGGCTTCCTTTCAAACGAAGATATGGACAACGCTTCGGGACCAGTGGAACAGCGATTGAAACAGATTGACTACCTAAAACAGTTTGTATAACAAATCCCTGAGAAAAATATAACAGGAGTGATAAGAATGAAAGCACACATTATTATAGATGGAACAAAGATTATCGGAAAAAAAAGACCTGTTTTTTTTGGCTCCTTTATTGAACATGTCCATCAATGTCTTTATCCAGGAATTTTTGATCCCTGTTCGGATCTTGCAGATGAAAATGGTTTCAGGAAGGATGTTTTAGAAGAAATAAAAAAATTGAAACCTGGCACAATCCGCTGGCCTGGAGGAAACTTTTCGTCATGGTATCACTGGAAAGATGGAATCGGACCAAAAAATCAGCGACAGACAAAAATTTCCTACGCGGATGACATCATAAGAGAAGAAAGCAATCTTTTTGGTACTGATGATTATATTAAGTTGTGTAACCAGACCAGAACAGAACCCTATATTACAGTAAATGCCGGTGATGGTACTGCGAAAGAAGCTGCTGAATGGGTTGAATACTGCAATTATAATGGAAATACTTACTATGCAGATTTACGAAAACAAAATGGAAATGTACAACCTTTTGGTGTGAAATACTGGGAAATAGGCAATGAAACATATGGTGACTGGCAGATCGGAACAAAAAATGCCATTGAATACAGCAAAACAGTTATAGAATTTTCGAAAGCGATGAAGAGGATTGACCCGACAATAAAAGTTATCGCTGTCGGAATGGGAAAACATGACCCTGACTGGGATAGAATAATTTTGAATAACGCCTGGGATTATATTGATGGAATATCCGTTCATATTTACATTGGGAGACATGAATATTTTGATTCATTTGGACAGATTTTAACAATTGCAGACCATTTAAGAAAGATTGAAGATGATATCATAAAGATTGCTGAACAAAAACAGTCAAAAAAGAATATTTCCATTGCACTTTCAGAATGGGGCATCTGGTACAGAAGAGGACATAAAGACGACCTTGACGAAGTTTATAACCTCAAGGATGCACTTGTTTTCGCAGGTGCGATGAATCTGATGTTGAAATTCTGCAGAACCCTTGAATTCACACATCAATCAATGCTTGTCAATTGTCTTGGTCTTATACGAACAAAAGCGGACGGTATTGTAAAACAAACAATCTATTATCCTTTCTTACTATTTGCAAATCATACTGGAGATATTGTCCTTGCGCCTGATGTATGGAGTGAAGGTTTTTCCTGTAAGGATTACCGGTATTTTCCATGGCCCACCTTTGATGTCGGTAAGGACAATTATCAGATAGATGAAAGCAAAGTTCCGCAGATGCATAATATACCATACCTTGATGTTTCAGCAACATTTAATTCAGCAACAGATGAATTATGCATAATCGCAGTAAATAGAAACACTGAGGAAGCAATTGAAACTTCAATTGACGTTCGCGGATATCAATGTGAAAATAAGGCTTCTTTGTTGGTTGTAGATGGACCCGATGTTTATGCTATAAACGATTTCGGTAAAGACAATATCCATATGCAGCAGTTTGAAGAAAAGTTAGAAACCCAAAACTTAAAATGGTGTTTCCCTGCACATTCAATAACTGCATTAAAAATTAAAACAAAGAGAGTTTGATGAACAAATTGAACACACTTGTTATTGGTGGCGGTATGATTACCAAACAGGTGATTTTACCTGTTTTAATTCAGGAAAAGAAAAAAGGAAAAATTTCATCAATTGCACTTGCTTCAAGACGAAGAGAAACCATTGAGCAATTGAAAGAAATTTTTCCTCACACAGAAATTAAAGGTTTCCCCGAAAAAAAAGAACAGTCTGATGCATGGAAAATTGCTCTGAAACATCTTGAAAAACCAGGACTTGTGATTATTGCCACGCCTGATGACCTGCATGCAGAAATGTGTCTTGCAGCCATTGAATACGGATTTGATGTTATTGTACAAAAACCACTATGTCTGAAAACATCAGAGGCAAAGCAGATTCTAACAATTTCCAGAGAAAGAGGCTGCTATGTATTCACTGACCTGCACAAGAGACATGATCTTGCGCTGAGAGCATTGCAGTATAAGTACAAAAGAGGAGAGATGGGTGATGTTCTTTGCTGTCACGCATGGCACGAACAGAGAAGGGAAATCCCTTTAAAATATTTCAAAAACTGGTGCGAAAGAAGCAGTCCCATTGAATATTTAGGTACTCACTATATTGACATGTTTTACTTTGTAACAGGATTGAAACCTGTCAAGGTTATTGCAAAAGGACAGAAAAAACTGCTGTTATCTCTTGGCTACAACACCTATGATGCATGCCAGGCATTTATCACATGGGAAAATGGTGCGGTGCAATATATTCAGACATCATGGATACTTCCGGAAAGTAATCCCTGCCTTTCTAACCAGGGCTTTCAGATGACCTGTACTCAGGGTGAATTCAGAGCAGACAATGCAAACAGAAATTCTAATTTTTCAACCACAAAAAATGGTTATGAACTTTATAATCCTTATTTTTTCAAGCCATATGTTAACTGGGATAATCCGGAAATTGACATGTACCTTGGTTATGGCGCTGACAGTATAATTCAGGCAATCGATGATTGCATTAAAATCCTTGATGAAACATCAGGTCTCAGTGAAAAACAGGCAATTGAAAAAAGAAAAAAAATTATTTCTGAATTTGAGAAAACAAGACCTTTGCCTGCACAGGCAATGATAAGTGTCAGTGTAATTGAAGCAGCAAAAATG
>JAOAAW010000032.1 GCA_026418655.1 bacterium
TCATTGATTACTCCACCACAATAGAAATGAATGGGTTTTCCTTTCCATTTTGCAGGAATATCAACCCAGAATCTGTACCAGCCATACCCGTCATAGTCATGGCCTATTGCGTCTTCAGGATTGTCCTGCTGGTCCCATAAAAGATATGTGTTTTTATTTTCCCAGCTTTTGTCTTTAAATTCTGGAAGATACCACTGATAAATTATGCCTTCATTAAATTTGTCCCTTGAAAATTTTGCTGTCAATGGGACAGGTGCAATGAGTATCCCTGATTCACCGTTTGTCATCTGTTCAAGTTTACCGAGTCGTATTTCTCTACCTTTTGTATAACATTCCCACTGGTTTGTAAAGCCGCCTTTCCCTATAAGGAATTCAGAGATCTGGTGCAGTTTTTGCTGGACTTCTATCATTTTTGACGCTGATTGTTTTGCCTTTTTATAGTCAAGTTTCATTTCAGCATCATGCATGTTTGCCCATGCCTCTAAATTTTCAACGATTAACTCGAAAATCTTGAATCGTTGCTTTTCTGCATCTGTCATTGTGCACGATTTTGCCTTTTCATAATAATTATGAATTGAGTTTACAAAGTCAACAGTGTAAACATGGGTTAGCAACCAGTCTTCGTGAATATGTAGATTGGTTTTAAGCAGTGCCTGTTCACAGGCATCCCACCATGCCTGAATATGTGGCGCTGCCTGTGTTCCAAAGAATTTTTCATAAAAATCCTTTTTAAGTGCTTCAACATCTGTATTTACATCCCACATCAATTTTGCAGCCGTATAATAACTTATCCATGTTGCCATCATTGCATTGCTTCCCTGTCTACCAAAGCCTTTTAAACCAATTTTTTTATAAATTGGTGCATTTATTGCAAAGTTCGCCACATCTCTTTCAGGGATAAATCCGCTGACAAGAAGTCCTGGGGTGTAATCATAAAGCCATACATGTGGTGTGAGTTTTATCCACTGTTTGAGAATATTCATCATTTCCATTCTTCTCCAGCAATTGTCTGCATTATTAGGATGTAAAACACAGCAGCTTATCGGAGCGTACATTACCACCATGTTCGGTCTGAGTTTTACTCCCTGTGGGGGTATTTCTCTTAAAGCATATGCGGCCACAGCAACCCATTTATTTGGAAATTCGTCTGCAATCTTTGCCGCAAATGAGAATACCTCTTCACTTTGCATTGTCTCGTGAATATAGTTAGGGTACTTAAAATTCTGACTTTGTGCAAGGCAGGTTTCACAATAGCAGTATGGCGTTCCGTCAGGTGGAGAAATCCCTATGCCAAGCTCACTGATGTTGGGATATTTCTTTTTTCCTTCAAAGGCCTCCCTCACATTTTTAATATATTCCTTTTGCATCTCAGTATTTGAAAGACAGAGCATTGCATAGGAGGGACTGGTCTTCGGCGATATATCTCTTTTCCCTGTTTTATCCATTGCATAAAATTCAGGATGGCTTTCAGCATATTCCTTTGGAGGAAGGCATTGCGCAAGATATCCATCACCCGGTATAGGATAGAGGCGTTGTCCACCCGTATAATCAGAACTGAAACCAACCTTTTTTCCCCACTGGGCATAGATTTTTCTGTTTTGGGCAGAAAGTCCCCATCTGCCATCAAGCCAAATTCCACGCATTGCAAAATCAGGTTTTGCTTCAATATCAATTGCCGGTGAAATTATTGTCTTTGCCTCAGGTACAATTTCTCCCCAATCACCAGGGAAATACCATCTGCAACCTAATTTTTCTAAAAAGGCATAAGCAGCGTATATTGTTCCCTGGTATGGTCCATCTTCATTTCCTGCGATAAAGATATTGTTGCCGAGTATCTTTATAATGTACCCTTCTTCTTCATATACGTCTGCTCTTATTGAAGGATCAAAACCAGAAGGGATTTTAAGCCTGTTTTTGGTTGCCGCCTGTGTGTGTCCGATATAAATTATACTTGAAATTCCTTGTGGTACTTTTTCGCTTTCTGTTATTATCTGTAATTCAGCACCTGACATTTTTTTAATGTATCTCTGGATTTCATTTGCGGCTTCAACTGCTTTTGGAAATTTTTCCTTTGCATCCACTGGCAGGACAATGATAGCAGTTGGTACACCATCTTTTACCAGAAGGATATTTCCTGGCTTTGTATTGTCTTTAATTCCTGCAAATAAAATTCCCGGAACAAGAAATAAAAAAAATAAAGATTTATTCATACTTTCCTCCTGTTTATTCAATTGAATTGCCGCAGTATAAATAAATACCTGCGGCATGTTCTTTTACCTTACTTTTTCTCTTTCCCAGTTCATGCTGCGAATAATAACTGATGTAAATTTTTCCTTTATAAACCATTGAACCGCAATAAGAAGTATCTCCACCACTCGGAAGAATTTTAATTGGTTTGAAAATCATATTTTCTCTGTCCAGTTCAAAAATTGCTGTTTTTGGTTCATATTCTGTTTCATTTTTTATGTAGGAATAGATTTTTCCATCCGGTGTCAAAAAGACACGACCCGTACAATAAATTTTGTCTTTGAATTTGAAAATATGTGGACCTCTTACCACAAAGTTCATTGTATACCTTTGCCATTTTTCAAATGGATATTTTGATATGGCAATTACCGGTGTTTTGCAATCTTCTCTCCTGACAAATGCGTAACAGGTATCATCTTCAAACAACAAATCGGCTTCATTCGCATGGTCTTCTTTCACAATGGTTGAGACATAATCAAATTTTATTCCATTTTCTGACCTGAAAAGAAAAGTTCCCATTTCATCTGGCATTAATCTGCATGTTGCAGCATAGATAACATTTTTGTAATTTCTTATTCTCCAGAACCTGAGGTTGTAATTTTCAATTTTTACAGGTCGAGAAAAATTAACTCCATCCTCTGAATATGAGATATAAACATGAACCCAGTGTCTGAAAAATTCCGGGTCGTCTGATACTGCGAAAAAAACTACCCAGAGTTTATTGTTAAAAACAAAAAGTTTTGGATCCCTGCTATCCGGAAAACCAGGAAATGTCGTCACGAGTTTCCAGTCGTTTGCATTCTGTGATTTTATAACATAAATTTTACCTCTGCCACCTATTGCATGCATTGTTGCATGCCTGAAAGTGACAAAAAAATTGTCCCTGAATCTTATAATGTCAGTAAAAGCATTATGATAACCATCCCACCATATACACTTTGTTTCCATTGTACTTCCCTTTTGAATTTTTAATATACTAGAGTTTCAAAAAAAAATCAAAAAAATTGGTTGTAGAGAATATTTTTCAGACCGATACTTTTCGCTGCATTGATAGCATTGCGATATTCAATTATTGAAATACGTCTGTTGATTTTGTCTGGCAGATTTCCAAAAGGCCTATATTGTGCCATTATATTTACCCAGACATCGGGTGAGATTTCATTTTTTATAAAAAGGAATATTTGTTCGCTTCCAGCAAGGTCTTCCGGTAAAACAAGGTGTCTGATAAGAAGGCCTTTTTTAGCAATACCATTTTCTATCTGAATATTGTCAACCTGCCTGAACATTTCCCTGACAGACTCCTTGCATCTTTCAAAATAATCCCTGGCGCAGGATAATTTTAAGGCAGTTTCTGGATTGGAATATTTGATATCAGGCATATAAATATCAATAATTCCTTCAAGGATTTTTATTACCTCTACATTTTCATATCCACCGCAATTCCAGACAATTGGCACATTGAGACCTCTTTCAGAAGCAATTTTTATTGATTTTATGAGATGGGGTGTATAATGTGTTGGAGTAACAAGATTTATATTATGGCAGCCTCTTCGCTGGAGGTAAAGCATAATCTCAGCACACTGTTCAATAGAAACTTTTTCCCCATTTCCTTCCAGTGAAATATCATAATTCTGACAGTATGCACAACGCAGATTGCACCATGTCAGGAAAATTGTTCCTGAACCACCTGAACCAACAAGGATTTCTTCCTCTCCAAAATGAGCACCATAGCTTGAAATATAAAGGTTTGCATTTGCACGACAAAATCCTTTTTCACCTTTTTTTCTATTCACTTTACATTTTCTGGGGCAGAGTATACATGATTCAAGCATTTTTTCAAGTATTTCAATTTTTTCATTGAATTTTTGTCGACTCAGCTCTTTATAGCAGGGTGTAAACATATCATTTTCCCTCTACTAAAATTATATCGTTGATTTCAAGTGGTACAGAGAAATTTAATCTGTAATGCTTATTGAATCTGCTTGATTTGAATTGTATTTCACCTTTTTCACATGAAACGACTCTGTGTGGTTTTTTGGGAACCTCAATGCTTATTTCTAAATTTTCAATTGGCTGGTATGTGAAGTTGGCAAGAACAATTGCGGTTCCTGATGGCGAGTCATAAACGCCTGCTTCTATTACAGGCTGTGACATCTCAAGCAGTTTTTCCACTCTTGAACCAATATCCCCAACAATCCATCCCCTTATTGTGGGACTCCATTTTTCTTTAAGGTCGTCTGCTACAAATTTTGCTTCTTTTCCATAGGCAATGGCAGGGCAGGTTCCTATAAATTCAGCCATGCCTTTTCCATATCTGTTTGTCATTACTGCTGGATTTCCATCTGAAAATACTGCCTGTATTGTGCCTGTTGCAGGTTTTAAGTGTACTTTTACACCGATTGCTCCAAAGGGTTCTTCAGGAAATACAGGCATCTTTTTCCATCCCTGTGATTTTTTTCGATTTATCGTTGTAATTGTATCAAGATATGTTATGTCGTTTAGTGCGCCTCTGATGTGCCATCTTCCTTTTTGTACATTGACTTCAGGATTTGGTTTAATTCCAAAAACATCAGAAAGTCCAGAAATTGGTTCATTGAACTCATTTCTTGTACCTGCAGCGCAACTTCCTTTGATAAATCCACCGTTTCTTACCCACTTTTTTATTTCTTTAATGGCTTGTTCATGAATACAGGGGTCTGTGACATACAGTACAGAATAATTTTTTAGTTTTCCTGCAATAATATCTTCTTCTGTCAGCATATCCACAAGATATTGCTGGTGGACCAGAGCAAAGTAAGTTAATCTTCTTTCAAGCATATGTACATAACCGAACGGTTGCCATAAATCAGATGAAATACTGTAAAGTAATGCAACTTTTGTTGGTCTTAATTTTCCTTCAACAAGGAACTTTTCTGCTTTTGTAAGCTGTCTCGTTATTGCTGCAATACCATCGTATTCTCCGCGAAGGTCAGACCAGTAATTTTCAGTACTTGTGGCAGTTGGTCCATATGTCCAGTAAAAAAAGTGTTTTGCTCCCTGGCATAATGCAGATGCTGTCTTTAATCTCAAATTAATCTCGTTGCTCGGTGTAATCCATGCCATTATCGGCATTTTACCATTGCTTCCGCTTCTAAAAATTGCTGCCTGGAAACCCATGAGCTGAAATCCTTCCCATGTCCAGTTTGGTCCATACATATATTGCAAACCCATCCAGTCCTCAATGCCAGCCATATCAACAGCCATTGTTCTTGCCATATCGAACCAGTCACATGCAAGAGGTGTTGAGCCCCAGGCAGGATTAGGACCCATTCCCATCCCAAGTCCTGTTCCAGCAAAATATGGATGGTCTGCTACAAGGGTTGAAGTGTAAATTTCGTTATCAATATATTTATGTACTGCTTCTGTAAGCCATTTGAATCTTTCATTTGTGGAAATCTGTCTGAATCTTGATGTGTAGTAAAAAATTCTGTTTGCAGCTTTTTCGTTTTGTTTCTGACGCTCCTTTAATTGTTGTGGATTTTCAATAGGAACAACGTCTTCTATCTTTTCAACGCCAAGAAATTGGGGTTGGACTTTTTGATTTTTAAGGAAGTTATGGAAATTGGCAAGACCGTTTTTATTATCTTTTATCTCAGGACAGGTTACTTCGTCTGAAAAATTAAATACACTTCCTCTGTCCGGTCTGTTGCCGGATTTTGCATAGTATTCCGCAATTTTTTTAACCTGGTTTTCTGCGTCCTCTTTTGTAACTCCAGGACCAAAGTCTGCCCATAAGTGTCCAGGGGTTTTGAAATTATATTTTTCTTTTACTTCCTTCATCTGATTTCCAACTGTATTGAAACCAAGTAACCACAAAACCTCGGCTTCTTTCAGATTTAGTTCTGGTCTTTGAGGAGCCCAGAAAGATGTCTGTATAACAAGTTTTTCCGGAGAATGTCTTTTACCACCGGTTGCTTCGTATGCCCATGAAAGTCTTCTTTGCGTCATCTGGCTTGCTGACTCAAGAAGATTGGCGTCTTTTGTAAGGTCAGGTGAAACAAGAAAGCTTGTCAGAGTTCCTGTAAATGATTCTTCAAATCTCTTGACAACTCCCTTTTCGTCAGGAATTGTGGAAAGTTCAATAACAATTTTTCTATTTTCAGATTTAACATCTGTTATAAATTCAGCAGTTATATTGGGGAATTCTGCTATACCACCTGCACGATTGAGTTTTCCATGAAGGGATTTACCGGCGTGTTTTTTCAGGTCAAACCACGGAGTAAATTGACCCGCATTTACCCATTTTGTTACATCACGTGTTGCATCACCCGGCACATATGCCACAGGAATATACCAGTTTGGTATGTGAATATAACCGCCAATCCTGACAAAATATTTTGAATTTGCAGGTTCTATTAATTTGAAACGCACAAAAACACCTTCATCCTGACAATAGATTTTCATCATAGAAAAAAGGATAATTATAATGAGAATTTTTTTCATTTAATTAGTCTCCGTATAAAAGTCAATCACTGATTTTGAATGCCTTATCATCCAATCAACATTAATGCACTCTTCAAGAGTATCTCTGTTTGTTTCAAAAAATTTGATAATTTCATTTTCCTTTTTCACAGTGAGGGAAATTTTTCCCTGTTTTTGCGCCTGCCAGGATTCTTTTCCCATTCTTGCATATTCAAGCCATAATTGATATCTTTCTGACGCTGGAGACGGTAAAAAACTGAATATGGATTTCGCAGTTTCCAATAGGTCTTCCGGTAATTTTTCATTACTTTGCAGTTGTTCAGAAACTTTTTTAAGAATATTTCGCACTACTTCTGCTCTTTCTCCTGCTATTGCCTTATAGTACTCCTTTATACTTTTTTCAACGGGCTGAGAGTTTTCCCAGAATAATTGGGACAGATAGGCATAAAATCTTCCATCTGGCCAGAAACCAGGATATGGTGGTGAACAGTCATAGAAAACCTTTATTCCTAGTTCAATGAATTTCCTAATTTCATCCTCCACCAGTTGAGGGTCTGGATGGTAAAGATATCTCTGTCTATCTGTCTTTTCTGTTTCGTCATGAAAAACAAGCTGATAATAAGAAAAAAGACCCAATTGAGAACCAATCCTCTCAAGATATGGCAACCATTTTTTCAGCAAAATTCCATATTCTCTATCATCAGAAGGATTTATGGGTTCTGGTTCTGGATATCCTTTTCCAAGTGTGATTTTTGATTCGTCAAAACCCTCATCAAAAAATCTGTGTTCATAGTGCCTGAGATATGGACAGAATATTGTATATGTATTTGAAGAATGCGGAAGATCACGTGGTGGAAGACCAAGCATATTGGAATAGCATAATAGCTCAATCGGTAGAAAATTGCCAATTTCCTGTGTTATTTCAAGGCATAAGTTATAAAGGACTTCGTAAGGGAACACCTTTTTACAATTATTACACTGGCACCAATTATTGATGCCATCAAGAGGCCACAGAGAAAAGATATATATTTCAGGATGGCTTTCAATGTAATTTTTTATGGATCTTACAAGAAATCTTCTCAACTCATGGTTTGAATAACAGGGTTGAATTTTTGTATTCCATTTTCTTTTGATGCCCGGAGAACCGACTTCTGCAGTTATACACCTTTTGTTATTTCTGAGACCAAAAAACTCAGGATTTTGAAGAAAAAGAGAATCAGGTATGAACAGGTCAATTGCATGGCATCCCATGGCGATTCTGATTCCATATGTTTCACATGCCTTTATGAAATTTGCTCTGTCTGAAAATTTTTCCCATGAAGCGGCATTGATATCAAGAAGATTCCATCCATTTCTGACCATCCACTTTAAAAATTTTTTTGCAAAATCAATGTTTTCATTTCTTGGAAAAAATTCAAATCCACGAAATGGAACCAGTGGCCTGTGGATTTTTTCAGGAGTTCTTGCTTGTTCAGCAAGAAGAACATCTGTTTCTGATGTTCCGTACCATCTGATACCCGTAATTTTTTTAATTGTTTCATAAAAACCATAAACTGCACCTTCTTCCCCACCGCCTATAATCCAGATTTTTCCTGTGTCCAATATAATCTGGCTCGTTTGAATATCTCTTTCCCATTCACACAACTGACTGAAATTTTTAATTTTTTCTTTTTCTTCCGGAATTTTTATTTCAATCCTGTTTTTTACCTGCTCGGGTATCTCTGCAGGAGAGGATAAGCAAACAATATTCAAATTTACTTCAGGAATCTGAACCTTTCTTTTTCGGCAGATATAGAGAATGTCAGCCAATTCCCTATTTAAGAAAATCTTTCTGTCATCTGATAAATTTGAATATTCAATTAGCATTGTTTTCTGTTGTATAATAAACTCTGAAAATTATCTTATCAGAAATTTCTTCAGTTTTCAAAGTGTGTTATGGATATTACGGCAATACTTGAAAAACATGACCTGTTCTGGCAATGTAAAGCGGGTCCTTTACTCTGTAAGAATCCACCGAAACACTGGTTCCCGAGACCATACCCCCTTAAGGAAGGAAAACTTGCCGTCGAACCGTGCAGAATAACTCCGTCAGATCTGGATGTTCACAGTTTGATAGGGAAGATTGATGAGAATAATCTGCTAACCGGCGAACTTATAAATTCAATAGGTTCAATGTATCCTGCATCCTGGATGGAGGCCATAGCAGGATGTGATATTTTTGTTTCTGCTTATGGTTGTGTTGCAAAGCCTGTGGTCAAGTCTGTGGATGAAGCAATAAGAAAATTTTCAATCGAAAAGTCTTTGAAGTCAGACTGGTTTGCGTTTCTCAGTGATTTTATGGATGCCTGTATTGAAATCTCTGATGGAAAAGTTCCGGTGCAGCAACCTCATCTGCGTGGGGTGGTTGATATTGTTGCTGCTTTTCTTGGTGAACAGGTTCTTTGTGAATCGATTTATGATAGTCCTGATGAACTGAAAATATTTGTTCACCTGATAGCAGAATTGTTTCTGGAGATATCCAGGTATGTCCATAAAAAAATACTGCCCTGGTATAACCACTATGTTTCTTGCTGGAAGATTTCTGCTCCCCGCAAAATTCTTGACTACCAGATAGATGCCTCATCGCTGTTTAATCCCCAATTATACTTTGAGTTTTTTGGAGAAATGGACCAAACTATATTGAAGGAATTTTCTTATTCTATCATCCACATTCACTCAATCGGGACCAGACAAATTCAACACTTTCTAACTTTAGGCACAAAAACGTGTGTTGAAATAAGTCTGGACAGGGAAGCAGTCCCATGGAATCAGGAACAGATTCTTTCGGTATGTCATGCAATCCAGGCAGAGGGAAAACCTGTATTGCTTGATGGTATGCTTTCAGACGAGGAATTAAATGGTATAATCCATTTACTTGATTCTAATGGACTTGCGATAAATTACTGGAATACATAATCCTTTGATGTCTAAACAATAGGAGAAAAATATGACAATAAATGCAGAAACAAGAAAAAAGATATTCCTTGATGTAGATGCGCTGACTGAATGGGATCTCAACATCTATCAGAGATTTCCTTTACCGGAAAAGATAAATATCTGTGGTCTTGAACCGGGTCTTCCTGGCAGCTGGGATAGTGGAATAACCACAATATGGGGTACTGTGCTAAAGGAAGATGGCCTATTCAGAATGTGGTACTGGGGACAACCAGCGCCTGATTCTTATGATCTTAAACCTGATTTGCCATTTGTTTGTTATGCAGAAAGTCAGGATGGAATTAACTGGATAAAACCAGACCTTGGTATCACAGGGAAAAACAAATATCCGGGAAATAATTTGTTAACCTTACCCGGGTGTTGTATGGGTGTCGTTCGCGCTCTTCCTCAAACCGATACAAAATATTTGATGGCTCTTATCCGTTATAATGTACCGCTGGTTCCAGATGTGACAGATATTCCTGAAAATAAAATAGATGATCCAGCAGGCACATATATTTATGCTTCTGATGATGGATTTCACTGGAGAATGGTTACAAAACTTTTTACTCACGGCGATTGGGCCTGTCTTTATGCTGACAGAGAAACAAATAGGTATCTTCTTTACAATAAGGTTGGTGCAATGCACGGCATGAGTTCCAGGAGGTCCGCTATCGTTGTACAGAGTGAGGATGGAGTTCACTGGGAAGGATATCAGGGGGTAAGAAAGTGGCATGAATGTTTTGTTCCGGATGACTATGATGATATGATCGCAAAACGATTTGGTGGCTTGATTTCTGAATATTACGGTGTAGGAATTTATAGGTGTGGTGAGATTCTTGTTTCGGTTGAGGATATTTTAATCGTTTGGCCTCACCTGAGACAGTGTTTTTCGCAAAATCCGAATGGCCTCTGTTATTTCAGGCTTGGTTTTTCTCACGATGGAATAATATGGCGGCATCCACAGGGTAGGCCTGTCTGGCTTACATGTGGAAATCCAGGTGAATTTGATGCAGGATTTATGGTTCCTTCAAGCACTTTAGTTGAGCATAACGATGAATTATTACTTTATTACGGGGGTTCCAGATATGATCACGGATGGTCTATCAATCCTGATTTTTCTCTCAATCGCAACATACCACTTGCTGACCATAGAAACTCTGGCAGGATCATGATGGCGAGAATAAAAAGAGATAGATTTGCAAGCCTGGCTACAACCTATTCTGGAAGGTTTGATGTGGATGCTGGAGACAAAAGACCGGGTGATTTTTTGTATATTAATTGTTCATGTAGAGATTCTGATAGCAGTATCAGGGTGGCTATTGCCGAAAAAGAAGGACCATATCATGGAGCAAGAAGAAAATCAGATAGTTTTAAGGGTTTTTCTTTTGATGACTGTATACCCATAAAAACTGATAGCACCAGGGCAGCTGTAAAATTTAAAAATGCACATATTTCACAGATACCGCCACATAAACCATTAACATTGCGTTTTGAACTTAACAGGGCAGAAATTTTTGGATATGAGTGGGATGATAATTAAAAATGCTTTATTGTTTGTTTCATTGATGATTTTTTTCGGAATATCTTTTTGTCAAGAAAAAAAGGTTGAGCTGAAAGATGTTGTTCAGGAGTTTCAGAAGAATAATTTTGAACGCGTTATTGAACTTTCGGATAGGGCGATAAAAGAAGGTGCTCAACAGCCAGAATTTTATTTTTATCTTGGTTTTTCATATATGAAGGTGTCCAAAAATTCTGAGGCAGTAAATTTTTTCAGATTATTCTTAAAAAACGCAGAATATACTCAAAAAAATGTATGGATGTTGAGGCAGGCATTAAATAATCTTGTTTCTCTTTATAGGAATAACAAAGATTTCAATTCCATACTGGATGATGCCAACTTTTTTCTTGAAAAGATTAAGAGTGCCAATTTGACTGAACAACTTGATGTTTTCTGTAAGAATATTCTTGTGGAAACCCTGAAGGAAATTGGAAACAGAAGAGCAGAAACCCGAGATTATGCTGGTGCCATAGAAGCATATAAAAAAATACTTGAGTATAAGCCTGATGACCCCAATATTATTTCGAGGATTGCGGTATACTACAAAAACCTGGGTCAGAATGAAGTGGCGGCAAAATATTATTTAAAGTCAGCGATGATTTGGAGTTCTTGGACAAGTAAGATTACACCGCTTGTTTCAATAGTTGAGATATTCTGGGAAACCGATAGGTTAAATGCTTTGTTAAAGGAGGCAGAAACAGATTCTGTATCCTATAATTTTTTGGTTGCGGCGGATGAAATGAAAAAAAAGATGTATTCAGAGGCATTTTCAAGGTTAAGGAAACTTGAGGATGAAACTGGTTCAAAAGGTGATTTTTCCGAACGACTTTTAAGGATAGTTTATTCTAAGCGAACTGACGATCCATGGATGTTTTATTTTTTTATCCTGAATTTACCTGAAACCTCTGGTTCAAGATGGGCTGCTGACATGCTGATAAATTTAGGAAGAAATAATCCTGAAATTGAGAAAACAATCAAAGAGAAAATGTTGCCAGCAATGATGAAACTGGTTGAGGAAAGTACAAGTGTGGAGGTTCGCAAACTATTTCCAAAAATATTTGAAATGAAGTTTCTTGGTACACCCGATAGCAGGGAAATCATAATAGAAAAAATAAAAACCCTCGAGCAATTTGCGTCAAAATATTCCGAAGACCCGATAATACCGGACATCTTGAAAAGTCAGGCAATCTTATATACTGACAATCTCCTCGATTATCAAAAAGGAAAAGAACTTTTTGGTTTGTTAATAAAAAAATACAATCAAAAGGCCATGACAGTGCATCTTGCAAGATGTCTCATTAATCTTGGAGAA
>JAOAAW010000007.1 GCA_026418655.1 bacterium
AAATTATTCTTCTCAATAAAGAGTCATCTGTCAGCACTGCTCCGCCTTCTCCTGTTGTAATATGGTGCGCAGGATAGAAACTGCAGGTTGAAATATGTCCAAAAGTACCTGTATACTTACCTCTATATTTTGAACCCAAACTGTCGCAATTGTCTTCAACAAACCAAAGATTATATTTTCTGATAATCCTCAATATGTTATCTAAATCTAAAGGGTTTCCAAGTGTATGGGCAATAAAAATTGCCCTTGTTTTTTTGCTTATTGCTTTTTCTATTTTATCCACCTGAATATTATAATTTCCTGGTTCAATATCAATGAACACAGGTATCAAATTATTTTGAATAATAGGATTCAGGGTTGTTGGAAATCCACAGGCGGTTGTAATAACCTCGTCCCCGGGTCTTAATCTTCTATCCTTCAAAAGAGGTGAAGTTAATGCAGAAATAGCAAGAAGATTGGCAGAAGAACCGGAATTGGTTAAGAGACAATATTTCATTCCAAGAAATTTCGCCAGTCTTTCTTCCAATAATCGTGCATACTTTCCGGCTGTCAACCAGAAATCAAGAGAAGAATCTACAAGATTAATCAATTCTTTTTCATCATAAATTCTACCGGCATAATTGATATATGTCTTACCGGGAATAAATCTTTCTTTCTTACTACTTTCAGAAAACTTTTTGATATATTTGAAAATTTTTTTCTTAAACTTTTCTTTCTCTCTCATTTTACAAAATCTTCTTCTGTAAAAACTTCTGAATATGGTACAGGAAGTTCTTTTCCATAAATTTTTTTAACTACATACTTTTCTATGAAGTTCCTATCTTCTGCGATTAGACAGGTATCAACATATTCTCCAAAGTATTTGATTTTTAAGCCTTTTTCAATAATATCCTTTAATGGTTCTTTGAAAAAGTTACCGAGAGATACGTGAATATAAGGACACGGCATTACATCTCCATATTCAGTTATTGAAATCATTCTTTTTACTGCGATACAACCAAGGTCAAGTCCGTAGGCAGGTGTTAAATGAGTAAAAACATTATATTTTTTTTCAAGTTCCCTCATATAATCCATATCTTCTCTGGTAACAAGAACGTCAAAATTTCCTTCCCAATCACCAACAGGCTTTCCATAGGTAACAAAAACACCAACACCCTTTTCGTTAAAAAATTCAATAAATTTTATAAACTCATCGCTTCTCAATCTTTGTTTTGTAACAACTGTCTGAATAATCACATTAAGTCCGGCATTAATAGCAGCATCAAGGGCTCTCAAACATCTCTGATGTGAACCGGGACTACGCCTGAATTCATCGTGTTCTTTAGGTTCGAGACCATCAATACTGAGCTGAATTTTATCAACACCTATCTTCTTAAGGTGCCTCGCTCTCTCTTCATTAAGAAACCAGCCATTGGTATCAGCAACAATCCAGAATTTTGATGGGTCTATTGCTTCAACCACCCTATCAAAGTCAGGGAAAACAAGTGGTTCTCCACCAGTAATAACAATCTGCGCAAGTCCTATTGCATCTGCCTGTTTAGAAAGTTCTTTTACATCTTCTGGAGTAAAGATTCTGTGTCTACCTTTTTTGCGTAATTTTGTTATGTCACAATGCTGGCAGTGAAAATTACATCTGTAATTATATTGAAACTGGATTATAGCGATACTTTCACCTTTCCTGACTTTTTCTTCATATTTCATAATTTTTTCATAGACATACGGTTTCTCCTGCGCAAGTTTGCTCCTTTTTTCAGATTCATCTTTGTTCACCTTTTTCTCAGTCAAATTTTCAGATTCAGGACTTCCCCACTTTATTAATTTCAGTGATCTTTCCATTGAAAATTTCTCCTTTTTTAAAGTGCTCTTCTATTTTAAACCCTGTTCATCTAAAACTTTTACCTCGATCTTCATTTGGAATTGCTTTTTGATAATCTTTACTACTTCCCGTGAATAACTCCCTGCCATAACAATAATCGCCTCAACAGGGTCTAAATTAAGCGTTTCTGGTGAAACTATAGGAATATGCGTTGCTGGCGTAAATCTACCCTGTTTGAAAGGTGCAGAGTCAACTACGTATTTAATTTTTTTCAACATTTTCAAAAAGCAGAGTATTGTCAGTGCTTGATGTCCGGCACCCCACACAGCAACCTTTTTATCTTCAAATTTTGAAAGATAATTATCAATCCGGGTACAAAGTTTCTTCTGTTGAGACAGAAAAACTGAAAAATCAATTATTTTTCTTTTTCTCACAATCGCTGAAATTATATAGTCCTGCCATATTTCTTTGCATTCTAATACTTCAAAACCACTAAGGCTAAGGACAGTTTCCAATGTATCCTTTGTAAAATAAAAAAGATGGTCAAGCATAAATTCAGAAAAAAGTTTTTTTCTCAGTATCATATCAAAATTTGGAACCTCAACAATGCCTGCAGCGTTATCTTTAAGATTGTTATATATTCCTTTGAGAATTCCGCAGGGATCTGGAAGATGTTCAAGATAACTCATCATAACAAACCCATCAAAAGGTGCATATTTAAGAATATGGTCCCTGCCCGCAACAAAATCTTTGACAACCATTAAACCTTTTTTCCTGCATTTTTCAACAAGTTCTCTGTTATGTTCAATTCCATACGCCCTTACACCTGTTTTCCCCATAATTGAGAGGAATTCTCCTGCACCGCATCCTATTTCAATAATCTTTTTTCCTTTAAGGGAAAAATCTTTAACAAATTTCATAAATTGTTTTTCACGAAATCTTTTCATTTCGTCTGATATTCCAGTTGCTCGTATGACATCTTTGAAGTACTCCACAGGTTTATTTTGCAACTGAACTACACCACAGAATTTGCATTGAAAAATTTTCAGGATTATCCGTTTATCAAACTTGAGTTCCTCTCCTGATGGCAAAAACTGTGCTCTTGATGGCATATTCTTCATTATCAGACCTGGTTTATTCTGTAAAATACTTCCACAAGTTCTGCATTTAGTTCTCATATGTATTTTCTGTAGATTTCATGAACCCTGATAAGGTTTTCTGGACAAAAATTATGCCATTTAAGGTAACCATTATCCTTTTCTGATAAACCATAGTTTGGGGGCTCAAATGTTTCAGGAAGAAATCCTTTGTAAAGAAAAGATATAAAATGACCTCTTGTGCGTTGAGGAAGTATTATTTCATTTATTGCTATTGGTTCAGGTTCAAACTCTACCGGCGCCCCAATCTCTGATTCCGCAACCTTTATGACCCTTTCCATCAATTTTTCTTTGTATCTCACAATTCCGCCAGGAATATGCCAGCCCTTTCCATTATATGGGTCATCTCTCCAGGCAAGTAGAGTTCTGTTTCTTCCATCCTTAATTAATAAATCAACATTTACCATCGGTACAATCCTTGTGACGAAAAGGAAAATTTCGTCTGGAAGTCCTATCTCAGGTTTTTTAATTACTTTCTCCAGTATTTCTATTGCCTGACAGATATTCATTCTAATAATGAAACTCGTTTATATTAATTAATTCAGATTGTGATTGATACCAGCTGTACAAATCCTGTATCGCAACTTCCAATTTTGTAAACTGGAAATTTCCGATTTCACCTAACAGAAGAGAGTTATCACCACTGTATTCAAGAGAACTTTCCTGTTTGACAATAATACCGGTTTTTTTACCGGATATTTCAAGAACTTTTTCTGCCACTGTTTTGAAATCAAAAATATATCCTGAACAAACATTGTAAACTTTATGACGATTGTTATTTTCTATAAACCATTTTACAATTTTGACGAAGTCATTAACGTAGAGGAAATCAAATCTTTTGTTTTGTGGGATGATAATTGGGAGATTCATAAGCACCTTACAACAATAATTTGAAACAACTCTGTATCGCCAGTCCTCATATTTCCCAAAAACAGCAAAAAGACGGAGATTAACAATATTATTGCTGGCAAGTGTATATTTTGTCATGATATATTTTGAAAACCCATACTGATCATTAGGAACATATTTATCAAAAAATCCCTCATTCATTCTGGGTGTCCAATGTTCTCTATCAAATTCAGCACCGGAGCCCAAAAAAATAAGTTTTTCAAAATAATCCTTGCATCTTACGATGTTAAAAAACATTTTAAGATTATTTTCTAAAACTTTTCCGGGATCTTTCCCTGAATTTTTTGGTGCAGCATCATATGTGGCTGCGTGAATAATTACATTAAAGTCTCCTTTTTTTATATACCTGAAAACATTTTCAGCCTCAAGCAGGTTAAGTTCATTTTTTTTAGGAGCATCAACAATAAATTCAAAAGAAAGTTGTTCTGCAAGATTTCTTGCTATAAATCCGCCACCACCTGTGATTAAAATCTTTTTCATTTTATTCCAGTATGTTGCCTTTTAATTCTTCCCTGTCCAAAAATGGCCATAAATCTTCAAGCGGTTTGGAAACAATAGATCCATCAGGTTTTACTTCTGAAATAAGCCGTGGTGCTGTCGGAAGATCGGGATTTATCATTAATTCGCACACTATCGGTGTATCTGTATCAAGTACACCTTTGACTTTCTCTTTGATATTTTCGTGGTTGAATATTCGGGTATTTTTCAAACCATATGCAGAAGCTATTTTACAAGTATCAGGCAAGGTCAATCCACTGGAAGGATCGCAACCTACAAAATGCCCTTTAAAATGGCCTTTTTGCATATTTCGTATAGAGGCATATCCATTGTTGTTTAGAATAAATATTTTCAGTGGAAGATTTAGTCTTGCAACTGTCTCTAATTCTTGAATGTTAAGCTGCAGTCCACCATCTCCAATAATACTAACAACCCTTTTTCTGCCACTGGCAATACAAGCGCCAATGCTTGCAGGAAGTCCATAACCCATTGCACCGAGACCCGGATTATTAAAAATCCTCTGTCCTTTCTTAACCTTAAATGCCTGCATTGTAATTTCACTGCAACTGCCTGAACTTCCTGGAACAAGAATATCGTTTTCTTCCATCAAATCAGAAAGGACATCTATGAAAACATAAGTATTAACATAATTCTTTTCATTCCAGTATTCAGGTAGCACCACTGGATATTTCTCTTTCATTTCTCTACACCAGGCAAGCCAAGCTGACCAAACATGTTTTTTAATCTTATGTTTTTGTTTTAAAAATTCCAGGATAAACTCTTTTGCATCACAACAGATTGGCAACTCAATCCATGTATCAATCTTTGCTATTTCAAAAGGATCAATATCAATAATAATTTTTTTTGCTTTCGGTGCAAAATTTTTATAATTAAAACCAACCTGTGCAAGATCAAGTCGTGCACCGATTGAAATTAGCAAGTCTGAATTCTGAAGTACAAAGTTTGCCCCGCGCTGACCTATCGAACCCGGTCTGCCTGCGAAAAGTCTATGTTGCTCTGGAAGGAAATCTATTGATTTCCATGTTGTTAGGATCGGTATATCCAGATATTCAATCAGTTCAAGAAATTCATCAAGAACCTTTGCAAGTCTTATACCATTTCCAGCAAATATTACCGGTCTTTTAGAATTATTAAGCATCTTTATTGTTTTATCAACCAGATTTTCAATATCTAACCCACTGGGTTTCGCTTTCATCCCATCAAAGGGTTTTAAATGCTTTTCATCTATGCTTGCTGCTTGAACATCAAGTGGTATATCTATCCATACAGGACCCGGCCGACCGGTTGTTGCCATATATACTGCTTTTTCAATCTCGTATCTTATACTTGTGGGCTCGACAATTGTTACAGCATATTTCGTTATTGGCCTCACAAGAGAAATAATGTCAACTTCCTGAACACCTTTCTGCCTCAATCCAGTTCCTTTTAACATATCCTGTCTTTTAACCTGCCCCGACAATATCAGTACCGGTACTGAATCAATCCAAGCACCAGCTACTCCGGTTATTGCATTGGTACCACCCGGTCCTGTCGTTACAAGAGCAACACCGAATTTTCCTGTATATTGAGCGTATGCGTCGGCAGCGATAACCGCTGCCTGTTCGTGAAGGCAACAGATGTACTGAAGTCCTGATTTCCCAAGAGAATCGACCAAATGCATAGCCCCACCGCCTGGCAACATAAATACTGAGTTAATTCCCTGTTCAGATATGAAGCTAAAAACATAATCAGAAAGTTTCATCTTAGCGCCTTTCCTAAACAATTGGCTTATAAAGCCAGTCGCTCCAGAATGTCATATATGTTTTTCTATCCTTATTTTTTTCAATGTTTTCATCATCATAGAAAGAATCTTCTGCAAAATGTGTGGTTGAAATTTCCTCAAAGATAGCACCACCAGAAGAACCAAATGCGTGTTTTTTCCCTCTTTCTATTATTATCATATCGCCCTTTTTGTAATGTTTCTCAGTACCTTCAAGATTTATTATTAAATCACCATAGAGAACATTAAATGTTTCTTCTTTTTTCACGTGGTAGTGTGTGGGATTTTTTTGACCTGGAAGTAAAATAATCAGTTTCTTGCAGTATTCCCTATTAATGCAATTTATCATAGCACATCCCCATTTCTCAAATTTGTCAATTCCGTAGTGATGCGAGAGTTCAAATTCTAGCTTGTTTGGAAGTACCACGTTTCCTGCTATAAGAATTGGCTTTATTTTATTCATAATCTGAACAATTCTTGCCCTCAAATCTTTAATCATAACATCTTCTTTGAGCACTGGTTCATTTATGGAAATATCCTTTTTTGCAATGAATTCTGTGTATTTGGACATATCATTCGCAACCAGTTGACCGGAAATGTTTGGAATAGCAAAAAACACTTTTTCATGTGTAATTTTTTCTCCTTTTTTTATTTCATTTTTTGCAAAAACTCCTCTTTTCAAACCCTGCAGGTCACTTAATTCTTTTGTAGAAAAACTTCTCCTGACACCTGTCACTCCACACATCTCAAACGCTTTTTTCGCGGATATCAACCATTTTTCAATCTGTTGCGGTGTTGATGAATACGCATTCAATTGATATTTTTCAGTTTTTAAACCAATATGTCTTTCAAATATTCTTGCACCCTTTCCTATTGCGATCTGTATTGAATCACAATTTTCAGGGTTTTCATGTGTAGAAAATCCAATAGCGATTTCAGGATACCTCTGTTTTAAAAGATCAATCTGGTTCAACTGTAAATTTTCATCTGCAGTTGGATACTCTCCTACACAATGCATTAGGGCAAATACCTTTTCTCTGTGTTCAAAAAAAAGCACCACTTTATCAATATCATCAAGTGATGCGCCAGCAGTGGATGCTATAATCGGTTTATCTGTTTTTACAACTTTCTCAAGCAAGGGCCAATCCGTGAAGGAGCAACTGCCAATTTTTATGATATCAAATCCATGCTTTTCAATCCTGTCAACCGATATTTCGTCAAATGGAGTGCAGATGGTAAGAAAATTAAATTTCTTTATTTCCTGCAATATTTTCAAAAATTCTGATTCTGTCAGTCTGGTTTCGAGAAATCTTTTTATATACTTAAGGTCGTGCCTGTTCTTATAATCTGGATGTATAAATGTATCAAGGTCCCTGTATTGCAATTTTATGGCGAAATCAAAATCAGAAACAAATCCCTCTTTTATCCTGGCAAATTGTTGTACTATTTTCAAACCATGCTCTAAATTTCCCATGTGGTTGTTTGCCATTTCAAAAATAAACAATGGTTTCTTCAAAAACTCTTTCATTTGCTTTACCTCCTGTAAGAAACATCTTTCATAAAATAATCGTTGTACCATCTGTAGGTTTTTTTAAGGGATTTTTCCAACGAATGATTGACATTCCATCCGAGAAGCTTTCTTGCTTTGTTTGATGAAAGATACTGATTTCTGATTTCATGTTGAATTTCATTCTGTATTTTATATTCTGGTTTTTTACCGGCTATTCTGTAAATTTCCTTTACGATAGATAAAACTGAAAGTGGCTTTTCATTGCTGAAATTGAATGCTTCACCGTACAGACCCAATCTTTCTGCTTTTTCTGCAAGCATTATATAACCTCTCACCACATCTTCAACATAAATATAATCCCTTATAAACTTACCGTCACTGCGAATAAAAAATGTCTCTCCTGAAATTGCACACCTTATGGCATCAGGGACTAAACGAGAAAAATTAAAATCACCGGGCCCATAGATATTTCCACATCTTGTAATAATAACACCCAATCCAAATGTATGATGATACATCTGGGCTATTAAGTCAGCACAACTTTTTGACACATCATATGGATGATTTCCCTTAAGTGGCATACTTTCTTTGTAAGGAAGTTTTTTATGTTCGCCATATGCTTTATCACTGGAAGCAATAATTATTGTTTTCACACAGCCTGCCCGCCTTGATGCTTCAAGAACGCTCCATGTTCCCTCAACATTGGTTTTAAGAGCTGCCAGTGGGTTTTGAAGGCAATCTCCAACAATAGACTTTGCAGCCAGATGAAATACAATTTCTACCTTTTTATTTTTTATCAAATCACACAGCAAACGAAAATTTTCCACATTGCCTTTTACTACATCAATTTTTTTCAACTCATCTTTGGTTAGAATTGTTTCTTTTCTATGTGTTCTGATATCAAGCCCAATAATCTGTGAATCAGTCGTTAAAAGAGATTTGCATAACCATGAACCTAAAAATCCCTCATAACCAGTAATTAAAACCCTTTTTCCTTTCCAGAATTCTCTTTTCATTTTTTATTTCCACACTTTCCAGGGTGGACTACCTGATGCCCACAACCTGTTTAAAATATCAAGTTCTCTCCTGGTATCCATACATTGCCAGAAATCTTCGTGAAGAAAAACTTTCAGCTCACCGTCTCTTGCTAAGTTCTCAAGAGGTTCTCTTTCCATAAAACAATTATCATCATCTTTCAAATATTCAAAAAATTTTCTGTTGAAGACAAAAAAGCCACCGTTAATGAACCCACCCTTAACCTGCGGTTTTTCACCAAATTCTATCACCTGATCTTCTTTTATAACAAGTTCCCCGAATCTTGAAGATGGATGAACACCTGTAACTGTTCCTGTCTTGCCATGATTTCTATGAAATGTCAGTAAGTTGTTTATGTTTATATTTGCAACACCATCTCCATATGTGAGCATAAATATATCACCATCAATATATTTTTCAATTCTCTTAACCCTTGCTCCTGTCTGGGCATCTTCTCCTGTATCAACAAATGTAATCTGCCAGTCCTTCTCCTGCGTCTCGTTATAAAAAATCAGCTCATTATTACCGAGTTTTAACGTAAAATCACTGTTCATTGCCTGATAATTTAAAAAGTACTCCTTAATAATCTTTCCCTTATAACCCAGACAGAGTATGAATTCATTAAAACCATAATGTGCATAAATCTTCATAATGTGCCATAGGATAGGTCTTCCGCCTATCTCCACCATGGGTTTTGGACGAATCTCGGTTTCTACTTCCATTCTTGTTCCCCTGCCCCCACACAGAATTACAACCTTTGGCTTTTTCATTTATCTCTCCTTTATCTGCTGAAAATACCAGTCTATGGTCCTTTTCAATCCTTCTTCAAGAGATGTTTTTGCTCTGAAACCAAATTCCCTTTCAGCACGGCTCACATCAAGACATCTACGTGGTTGACCATCAGGTTTACTGGTATCCCAAATAATTTCTCCCCTAAAATCAGTCAGTTTAGCAATCATATGTGCAAGATTTTCAATTGTAATCTCTTTACCGGAACCAATATTCACGGGCTCGGGACTATTATATTTTTCTGCAGCCAGGACTATTGCTTGTGCGGCATCTTCAACATAAAGGAATTCTCTGGATGCTTTTCCAGTACCCCACAACATTACACTATTTTTTTCATTTATCTTTGCTTCGCAGAATTTTCTGACCAATCCTGCAATAACATGAGAATTTTCAGGATCAAAATTATCACCGGGACCATATAGATTTATCATTAATAAGTGGATTCCATTAAAACCAAACTGCTGGTGATATGCCTGGCCTTGAACAAGCATCATTTTTTTCGCAAGTCCATAAGGCGCATTGGTTTCTTCAGGGTAACCATTCCAGAGATTTTCCTCCTTTAATGGGATGGGTGAAAATTTGGGATATGAACAAACAGAACCAATACCCACAAATTTTTTCACTTTGTACCGCCTTGAATATTCCATAACCAGTGTATTCATCATAAGGTTGTTAAAACAGATCTCTCCGGGATATGCTCTGTTATATCCTATACCACCAACATCTCCAGCCAGATGAATAACAATATCTATTTCCTTATTATTCTTAAATAATCTTTCCACATCACTCTCTTTCCTGAGGTCAAAATCTTTACGGCGAAACAGAATAAGCTGTACATTACAATTAATATTTCTCAAAATATTAACAACTCTTGAACCTAAAAACCCATATCCTCCAGTAATTAAAACCTTTTTCCCATTCCAAAAATGCCTATCCATATTTCTTATAAAACTGATGAAATTTATCAATCACATAATCAAGTTCTTTTTTCATCAGATATTGATGACAGCCAATATAAAAACCATTGTTCTGTATCCACTTTGCAACAGGATATTCATTCTGAATATTACCGAAAAGTTTGATATACAGCGGCTGATTTAAAAGAGGCATCATATCACGCGTTTCTATCATATTTTCTTCAAGAAATCTGACAAGTTTTTTCTTGTTTCCTTTTTTCAAAACAATAGGATACATCATAAAGTTATGTTCTCTATCTTTCGGGGTATATGGCAACTGAAGAAACTCTTCAAGGTCTCTCAAGCCAGCAGTAAGATAGGCAGCATTTTCCCTTCTCTTAGTTATTATATCGCCTTTTTTCATCAGCTGTGCAAGTCCTATAGCGGCTTCAAGTTCAGTAGCACGAAAACTATGGCCCAACCTGATGAATTTGAATCTTCTTTCCACTATTCTGAATAATTCCTTGCCCTTTTTATTATCATCATCTATTGAAATATATATTGCATCTCTTCCATGGTTCATCAAACTTTTAATGATGACTGCAAGACGACTGCTATTTGTTGTACAAATCCCGCCGATTCCCGTAACAAGGAAGTGGGCAATATAGGTAGAAAAACATCCTATATCCCCAAAAGAACCTACCTTTTTCCCTTTGTATGTCGCAAACATGGTTTCACAACTATCTTCAATAATGCGAAGCTTATTTCCCCTCGCTATTTCAACAATATACTCCATGTCAGCGGGCAGTCCAAAAAGATGTACAGGAATAATGCCTCGGGTTCTTTCTGTAATTTTTTCTTCTATCAGGGATGGATTAATATTGTATGTAAATCTATCCACATCCACAAAGACAGGTTTTAGATTATTATGCAACACCACATTTGATGTTGCAATAAATGTAATTGCAGGTACAATTATTTCATCCCCATTGTTCCATTTATAAACTTCTTTCAACGCTGCTATTGCTATGTGAAGCGCACTTGTTCCACTGTTACAAAAAATACCAAACCTGCAATCATGTTCAGCTGAAAATTTCCTTTCGAATTCCTGAGTCATCGGTCCATAAGATAACCTGTTTGAAACAATAACTTTCCTTATAAATTTTTTTTCAAGAGTTCCAAACCGAAAATCTCCAACTCCAATTGGAAGTTTCAATTGTTGTGTACTTTTAATTTTCAATCTTTCCTCCACCATCTATCAGGAAATTCATTTTTCAATATTTTTTCACCCTCACCAACCGGTTGAATACCGGCTTTCTTCATATCTGAGTCAACCATAATTTTAACAAGTTTGTAGAAATCAATCCTTGGTTGCCAAGATAAAAGTTTTCTTGCCTTTGAAGAATCAGCAATCAGATTGTCAACTTCAAGAGGTCTGAAATATCGCTTGTCTATTTTGACATACTTTTTCCAATCAAGATTTACATACGAAAACGCCTCCTGAACAAATTCTTCAACTGAATGGGATTCTCCTGTACCGACGACATAATCATCGGGCTTATCCTGCTGTAACATTAGCCACATTGCTTCAATGTATTCAGGAGCAAAACCCCAGTCCCTTCTGGCTTTAAGGTTTCCAAGATAGAGAAAATCCTGTGATCCTTTAAGAATATTTGCTATGGCCATTGTAATTTTTCTGCTTACAAATGTCTCACCCCGCCTTGGCGATTCATGGTTGAACAAAATCCCATTGCAGGCAAATAATTTATACCCATCCCTGTAATTTCTTACCATCCAGTAAGAATAGACCTTTGCAGCAGCATAAGGACTTCTGGGATTAAATGGTGTTTGCTCATTCTGCGGAGGTGGAGCATCCCCAAACATTTCACTGCTGCTTGCCTGATAGAATTTAGTTTTTATCCCACTTCTTCTTATGGCTTCAAGAATGCGTGTTGTCCCGAGCCCTGTAATATCACCTGTATATTCAGGCATGTCAAAACTTACCCTTACATGGCTCTGAGCACCAAGATGATAAATCTCATCAGGTTGAATATTGTAAATAATATTACTTAACTGCCCACTATCACTCAGATCTCCATAATGGAGAAAAACCCTTGCCTCTGGTTGGTGAAAATCCATAAAAATATGGTCTATTCTTCCCGTGTTAAATGTACTTGCCCTTCTTATAATTCCATGCACTTCATAATCTCTGGAAAGCAGAAATTCAGCCAGATAACTGCCATCCTGACCCGTTATTCCAGTAATCAGTGCTCTTTTCATATTCTTCCTCTCGTATTATTTTGTTATTAATTTGATTGTCTCTATGTTTTGTAACAGAAATTCAATCTTTGAAATCAGTTTTTCAATTTTATTGAGTTTATCAAAAAATAACTTCCCTTCAGGGTTTTTTTTCCTGCTATCTTTAATTTCACTCATAAGGGGCTTGACATAGTTAAGTCTTTTCTCTATTCCTATCTTAATTTTGTTCAAAACAATTTCTTCTATTTCTTCGTTTGCTGCATAAAGTGGCCTGGTATATCCCTTTTTCCACACTTTTTTCACTGCATTCCATTGCTCAAGAGTTCTTAAATTTATACTGACATTCCCCTTACTCATCTCAAGATGCTTGCCAATTTCTGTAGGAGAAAGCGGTGTATCAGAAAGATACAACAGTGCATATATCTGACATACAGTACGGTTCAAACCCAGACTTTCTCCAAGATTCACTGCTGCCTCGATCAATTTTTCTCTTGCTTCATCCACAATTGTTTCCTTTGTTTAATATGTTTTAAATCGTTTTAACAATTTTGTCAACAAAAAAGGTCAGTTGTGCAACCATCACAACTGACCCTCTTTCTTTTTATGGATAGAAAACAGTCTGGAATTTGCCTGCGTCGCAGGCTTCAACATGCCCATCAACAAATAATGTGTTTATAAACTTGTAGCTAAAGTGTCTACCATAATAATACGCTCCACTCCAATAATTCACATCGCCTATTGTCATATAAAATGAGTCATACCAGTAATGCCGTTGTCCATATACATTTTCCATAAAAAGCGCTGTTTTGTCAGGCTTACTGACCTTACCGAGTTTCTTAAAATTGTAAAAGCCCCCACCAGGAGAATCCATATCATACCCAAGATAATAATTATATCCATAGTCAGCAACAGGCCAGTTCCATCTAAACGCCTTTCTCATTTTTACATCGGGACAGCTGACAACTCCCTCAGAATCATAAAGAACATTATATGGACTCCAGAATAGCTTGCAACCTGTCAAATATCCTCCCTCAACCAATGCTGTAAGAAATCCTAAGGCTCTCCGAGATGCGGTATCACCAGTGTATTCCCACCGCACAGGATAGAAATTTTCATTGTAATCATTCAGGTACAAATGAACCGCAATTCCTATTTGCTTCAAATTCGCCATACAAACTGATTGTCTTGCCTTTACTCGTGCTTGCTCAAGAGCAGGCAGCAACATCGCTGCAAGTATTGCTATGATGGCTATCACTACCAGCAACTCAATTAATGTGAAACCTTTTTTCTTTTTCATTGTTCACCCCCTTTATCTTGGGTCTTTACCGCTCAGAGAAAATATCCCGCCACAATATAGACTGCCATAACCATTGGTTGAAAGTGCAGCGCTCCTAACAAATTCTTCAAACTTCACCCATGAAACATGATAGTCATACCACAAAACATTAGAACCACCATTATGTTTTCCGATATATGCCTTGTAATTGTCAAGGTTATTCCCTGCGCGTACGTCATTCTGAAACGCTTGAGTATACCAGCTGTTTGAACCTATTTCACAAATGTAAACACATTGATCTGGAACCGGTTGAGGAACAGCATTTGGATCAGGCCCGCTATAAACATCATATGTTGTTCCATAGCTTGTCAGGTTTCCTGCTGGTGTCCAGTCATATCCTGCTTTCCTTGGGTCTGAAGGACACCTAAGAAG
>JAOAAW010000021.1 GCA_026418655.1 bacterium
TTCTTATGCAGATAAACCTCTTATTACAACAAAAACATTAGCATGCCTTCTGAACGAACATCTTAAACATTCTGCTGATATAACAATTGCAACTGCAGTACTTTCAGATCCTGGAAGTAAGGGAAGGATTGTAAGAATTAACGGAAAATTTGCAGGTGTTGTTGAAGTAAGAGACGCAAATAAAAAAATTTTGAAAATAAAGGAAGTGAACGCTGGATTCCTTGTTTGTGAGTCAAAAACTATTTATAGGGAATTGAGAAAAATTAACAACAATAACGCTGCAAGAGAATATTATTTGACAGATGTTTATGCTGAATACTTAAAAGATGGGCTTAAAATACATACTGTTGAAATTCCACCTGAAGAAAGCTGCGATATAAATACAGTTGAAGAATTTAAAGGGATTGAGGAATGGATAAAAAAGGTAAAAATATAAATTCAAGAAAAATAAAAGTAGGTATTCTCGGTGGTGGATACTGGGGTAAAAATCTCATAAGGGTTTTCAATGAACTTGGGGTACTTAATGGAATATGTGATCTAAACAATGATTTAATGAAAATTTACAAAGAAAATTATCCCAGTATTTTTCTTACAGATGACCCGGAAAAGCTTGTCAAAAAAAAGGACATAGACGCTATTGTTATTGCAACACCCGCATCAACTCATTATTCAATTGCAAAAATCGCAATAAGAAATGGAAAACATGTGTTTTGTGAAAAACCACTGGCATTGACAGAAAAAGAAGGAACAGAAATTGTTGAGATGGCCGACAAAAATGGGATTGTACTTATGGTCGGACACATTTTACATTATCACCCAGCAATCGTAAAACTGAAAGAAATTCTCCAACACAATGTTCTGGGAGAGATTCAATATATTTATTCGCATAGAACTAACATGGGAAGGATAAGGCATGAGGAAAATATACTCTGGAGCTTTGCACCACACGACATTTCTCTTATTCTTTCTATTACAGGGTGTTTACCTATTAACGTATGTGCCCATGGGGGAATTTTTCTACCACATAATGTTGAGGATGTTACGCTCACATTCCTTACATTTCCCGGAAAAATAAAAGCACATATCTTTGTATCATGGTTAAATCCTTTTAAGGAACAAAAATTCGTGGTCGTTGGAGACAAAAAAATGGCTGTCTTCGATGATACTGAACCCGATAAAAAACTTGTCCTTTATCAACATAAAATCTCATGGAACAATTCGGCTGTACCCGTAATAGAAAAGGCACAGGCAGAAATACTTGAAGTGAAAAAAACAGAGCCTCTAAAAGAAGAAGCAAAACATTTCTTGAAATGTATCAGGGAAGGGAATAGACCGCTCACCGACGGAAGAGAGGGTCTTAATGTGTTAAAAGTTCTTGAGATGGCAGAAATTTCTTTAAGGAGGAAATAATGATGGATTATTTCGTTCATCATACATCTTTTATTGACGACAATGTGATCATCGGAAAGGGAACAAAAATATGGCATTTTTGCCATATTCTATCCTTTACTAAAATAGGTGAAAATTGTGTACTTGGCCAGAATGTCATGGTTGGTCCAGATGTTATAATAGGAAATAATTGCAAAATTCAAAATAATGTATCAATCTATAAAGGCGTTACACTTGAAGATGATGTATTCTGTGGGCCTTCATGTGTTTTTACCAATGTTATAAACCCAAGAGCTTTCATAGAGAGAAAACATGAATTTAAACCTACAGTTGTAAAAAAAGGGGCAACGATTGGTGCCAACGCAACAGTTGTATGCGGAAATATAATCGGTAGATATGCGCTTGTTGGCGCAGGCGCAGTGATCACAAAAAATGTAGAAGATTACTCTCTTGTTGTCGGCGTTCCTGCGAAACAAATAGGATGGGTCTGTAAATGTGGAACAACTCTTTTTTTAAAAGATTCAGAATATTTATGCGGATGTTGTGGTAACGTTTATATAATGACATCTGAAAGAAAATTAAAACCTGTAATAGAAAAATAGGAGAATCATAATGAACATTCCTATGCTTGATCTAAAAAGACAATATCAATTCATGAAAAAAGATATTGACAATGCAATCAGCAGATGCCTTGACCACCAATTATGGATACTCGGTCCTGAAGTTAAGGAATTTGAGCAAAAGTGTGCTGAATTTTTAAATATAAAACATTGCATTGGATGTTCTTCTGGAACAGAGGCAATTGTTCTGGGATTACGTGCACTTGCCATAAAATGTGGAAAGGAGTTTTTCTCTAAGAACGATGAGATTATTACCACACCGTTTACATTTACTGCAACGGGTGATGCCATTTTACGGGCAGGCGCAACACCGGTCTTTGTTGATATTGACCCAATCAACTTTAATATCCGTCCGCAATCAATCTTGGATTATCTACAGTCAAAAGCTGAAAATAATGCAAAAGGAATCCTACCGGTTCATCTATATGGTACACCGTGTGATATGGACACAATTTCAAAAATTGCACAAAAGTATAATCTCTTTGTCCTTGAAGATGTTGCTCAGGCATTTGGTGGAACCTGGCAATATACGAAACTCGGGACAATTGGAAATATCAGTGCATTCAGTTTCTTCCCCAGTAAAAATTTAGGCGGTTTTGGAGACGGTGGAATGGTAACCACAAATGATGATGAGCTTGCAGAAATAGTCAAATTCTTAATCAAACATGGTGGGAAGGATAAGTACAACGTAGAACATATTGGATATAATGCAAGACTTGATACAATTCAAGCTTCAATTCTGCTTGCAAAACTTAAATATGTTGAAGATTTTAATAATAGAAGAATCGCGATAGCAAAAAGATATTCAGAAGAACTTGCGGATATTGAAGAAATTCAACTCCCTCCAATTTTGGAAGGTTGTGTATTTCATCAATATACAATCAGAGTCAAAAATGGAAAAAGGAATAAACTTCAGGAATTTCTCAAAGAAAAAATGATTGCAACGATGATTTATTACCCACTGTGTCTTCACAAAATGAAGGTCTTTGAAGGCAAATCCAGGGTTTCAGAAAAACCAGTAGAGGCCGAAAGAGCTTCTCAGGAGGTCTTAAGTCTGCCGATAGAACCTTTAATGACACTCGAGGAACAGAGTTATATCATAAAATCAATCAGAAGATTTTTCAAAAAATGAGAACGACCAAGTTGGTTTCTATTGTTGGTGCGCGGCCACAATTTATCAAACTTGCCGCTCTGGCAAAAAAAATGTCTTGTTGTCCCTTCAGTAGACAACTTTCACATATAATAATTCACACAGGCCAACATTACGATTATGAAATGTCAAAAATATTCTTTCAGGAACTAAATCTACCAAAACCTGATTATCATCTTGGTATAGGATCGCATTCGCCATCAAAGCAAATAGGGAAAATGATGGAAGCGATAGAGCATGTTTTAGAAAAAGAAAAACCAGATATCGTCATGGTTTACGGGGATACGAATACCACACTTGCAGGTGCTATATCCGCCGTTCATTCCGGAATTCCAGTTGTCCACATAGAAGCTGGTCTCAGAAGTTTCAAAATGGATATGCCGGAAGAAATTAATAGGATTATCACAGATAGAATTTCTACCCTATTGTTTTGTCCAACAAAAGATGCTGTTAGAAATTTAAAAAAAGAAGGAAAAATAAAAAATGTCTATTTTGTTGGCGATGTTATGTATGATGTTTTTTTGAAATCTCAAAATTATCTGTGGAACAGGCATATCCTCGATGATCTTGGCCTTACACCCAAGAATTACTTGCTTTTAACTATCCACCGCAGAGAAAATTTACTCAAGATTAATAATGTCATAAATATCCTTGAAAATCTGAATAGGTTAAAAGAAAAAACTATCTTTCCCATCCATCCAGGTACGAAAAAAACACTTGAACAAAATGGGTGCGATATAGCAAAATTCACAAACATTGTTATGATAAAACCGATTGGATACCTCGACATGCTTTATCTTGAAAAAAACGCACGAAAGATCATCACTGATAGTGGTGGGGTGCAAAAAGAAGCTTTCTGGAATAGAATTCCCTGTGTGGTATTGAGAAGTGAAACAGAATGGAAAGAATTGCTAAAATATGGATATCTGAATCTTGTGGGTAATGATTCCAAGAAACTACTTGATGCGATAAACAAACCTGTCAGGAGAAAGAAATTTCGTAGCATTTTTGGAAATGGTAATGCCTCTGGCAGGATATTGCACATAATAAACCACTGGGCAAAAATCAACAGAGCCACGTCCTTGTGATAAAATAATTTTAACCGTTTTGGTACTCTCAGCGAACTATCATGGTGATAAAAAACAAGAAATTCTTTATAACAGGTGGTGCCGGTTTTATCGGCGTAAATCTTATTAAAAAAATAATAGATGAAAACAAAATTGTTATATATGACAATTTCTCACGAAACGCACTTAAAAAATCTGGGTTGGAAAATCACCCGAACCTTCAGGTTTGCAAGGGAGATATTCTTGATATTGAATGTCTAAAGAATAACATTCCGAGTGATGTAGACTTTATTTTGCATATGGCGGCAATCGCAGGAGTTGATACAGTAATCACAAACCCAACAAAAACTATGGAAGTTAATATGATAGGAACATATAATATTTTAAAAGCGATAGAAACACTCAACCTAACAAGAAAAATTAAAAAATTTATAAATTTTTCTACAAGTGAGGTTTTTGGTATGAACGCAATCAGGGTAGAAGAAAAGTCAGTCACAAATCTTCAACCGGTTGGTGAAGCAAGATGGACCTATGCTGTAAGCAAATTGGCGGCTGAACATCTAACCCACAGCTATTTTAAACAATTCGGACTAAAAGCGACCACAATCAGACCTTTCAATATATATGGTCCCGGCCAAATTGGAGAAGGCGCCATCCATCATTTCGTAATCCGTGCAATCAAAAATGAACCTCTTTTGATCCATGGTGAAGGCGATCAAATAAGATCCTGGTGTTATATTGAAGATATGGTCAATGGAATAATCCTATGCATAAAAAAAGAAGAAGCAACAGGAGAAATTTTTAACATTGGGAACCCGAAAGGAACTATAACTATTTTATCGCTCGCAGAAAAAATTATTCAAATTGCTGGTTCAACTTCCAAAATAGTCCATGTTCCACGTACCTATGTAGATGTAGAATTCCGTATACCGAACATAAATAAAGCCAGAGAAGTATTGGGGTTTGAACCAAAGGTGGATTTGAATGAAGGTATCAAACAAACAATTAACTGGTACAGAAAAAAACTGTCAGATGAAGAATAAGACCGAAATCAGACTTTCCAAACCGTCTATAAAAAACAAAAGGAAAATTATTTCTCTTTTTGATGAAATATTAAATAATGGATATTTAATTCAGGGTAAATATGTATCCCTCTTAGAAAAGCGATTTTGTGAATTTCTCAGGATTAAAAACGCCGTAGCGGTTAGTTCAGGAACTGCGGCTTTACATCTATCTTTAATAGCATCTGGAGTCAAACATGGCGATGAGGTAATCGTCCCAGCCTATACTTTTCCTGCAACTGCAAATGTTGTTGAATTAGTGGGAGCAAAAACAGTAATTGTTGATGTCGACATAGATACTTATAATATAAACCCCGTTTTGATTGAAGAAAACATTACAAACAAAACAAAAGCTATAATCGCTGTACACATTTTCGGAAATCCTGCAAACATGAGAGGAATAATGAAAATTGCCAGAAAGTATGGATTGTATGTCATAGAAGATGCTGCAGGGGCTCTTGGTTCGGAATTTGAAAACAGAAAATGTGGTACGATTGGTCATATTGGTTGTTTCAGTTTTCATCCAAGAAAACTAATAACCACAGGAGAGGGTGGAATGGTAGTAACAAACAATAGTGATCTCGCAGAAAAAATTCAGATTTTGAGGAACCATGGTTTCAAAAAAAATTATCCTAGGCCCGAAATTATGCTTCCGGGTTTCAATTATAGAATGAATGAACTCGAAGCAATAATCGGTATATCTCAGATTGATGGAATCAAAAACATAATAGAGGAAAGAAGAAAACTTGCAAGGTTCTATATGGAAGCACTCTCAGAAATAAAGCTTATAAAATTCCAGAAAATATTGAAAAATTGCAAACATTCGTGGCAGGCATTCATTATACGATTGAAAAATATTGACAACATTGACGAGATTTCAGAAAAAATGAAAAAAAGAGGCGTTGAAATAACCTTCGGAACTTATGCAATCCATCTTCTTAGCTACTACGCTAAAAAATATCAACTTAAGCCTTCGGATTTTCCAAATGCAGCGAGTCTCTATAAAAGCGCTATCGCTATTCCGTTCTATAATGGCATAAGCAAAGAAGATATAAAGCGAGTGGTAGAATCCTTAAAGGAAATCTTATTATGAGGTTTGATTCAGGGCGAATTTACAAAAGTCACGGAAAAGGGAACTTTCGAAAGAACGAATTCAAACACCTTGGTAAAAATGTGGTTTTTGAAAGAGGTGTTCTTGTTTTCCATCCTGAAAACATAGAGATTGGAAATAATGTTTACATTGGACATAATACAATTTTAAAAGGATACTATAAAAATTTAATGATCATCGGTGACCATACATGGATAGGACAGCAGTGCTTTCTTCATAGTGCAGGAAATCTTACTATAGGCAAAGGTGTAGGTATCGGACCTGGTGTTATTATATTAACTTCTGAACACGATGCATCAAATATTGATATTCCTGTATGTTTTGAACCATTAAAACTTGAACGAGTGATAATAAAAGATGGAGCTGATATAGGAGCAGGTTCAATCATTCTTCCGGGTATAATAATTGGGAAAGGTGCGATCATAGGAGCAGGTTCGGTTGTAACGCACGATGTTCCGGATTATGAAATTTGGATAGGTGTTCCTGCAAGAAAACTTAAGACCAGAAAGGTTCATCCATGAAGGTACTACATCTACCTGTCAATGTTGCCTCAATTCCATATCATACTGTTAAAGGACTCAGGCAGATTGGAGTGGATGCAAAAGGATTGATATTTGGCGAAAAAACCTGCCAAACATCAGATGGATTGGTAGTTATTCCTTTTGTAGATAAAAATAATTTTAAAAAAATGCAGGCGAAAATGTTGTTTTCATCATTTTTTTTTAGGATGGTCAAATGGGCCGATGTAATTCACTGGTATTTTGGTAGTTCAATATTACCACTCAACATTGACATAGGCTATATCAAATTATTAAATAAGCCTGCTGTAGTGGAATGGCTTGGTTCGGACATAAGAAATTATGAAATTGAATTCAAAGATAACCCGTACTACAAAAGAACGTTTCTTTGCACTGTTTCTCTGAAACAGCCCACAAAATCATTCAAAAAACAACTAAAATTTGCACGCGCCGGCTTTATTACTCTTGTTCCACCGTGCATGCTGCAATACGTTGATAAAACCATCTGGAATGATATTCACATTATAAGACAAAGAATAATGGTGTCTGATTATGAACCATTATATCCTGAATCAAAACAATCGTGCCCTATAATTGTACATGCACCAACGAAACCTGATTTGAAGGGTACACCAACAATACTCAATACAATTGAAAAGTTAAAAAAAGAGTATAAATTTGTATTTCACCTCGTTCAAAACGTATCCCATAATGAAACACTTGATTTTATTAAAAAAGCAGATATCTTTGTTGACCAAATAATAATCGGTTCTCATGGCATGGCAGCCCTTGAAGCAATGGCATACGGCAAACCTGTTGTGTGTTATATTAAACCCTCCTTAATCCCCACATATCCACCGGATATTCCAATAGTGAATGCAAATCCTGATAATCTTTTAGAGGTTTTGAAAAGTTTGATTTTAGATAGTAATTTGAGATACGAAATTGGTAAAAAAAGCAGGGATTATGTTGAAAAATATCATGATGCAATAAAACTGGCTGGTGAACTTAAGAAAATTTACGCCGACGTAATTAAAAAAAGAAGAAAGGTTATTAATTAATAAACTATTCTCTATCCAACAATTCTGCAAATCTGCTGGCCATCATTCTATGAGTATAAAAATTTATCCTATCTTCTCTTCCAGTGTACGTAACCATTTTATTAATTTTCCATTCAGTGTACCAACCTTTTAATGCTCTATAAATCTGTTGTTCCTCAAAACAATAAATACCCGCATTTGTCTCCTCAAGTATATTTCTTACGACGCTTTCTTTATACCCTATTGCCAGTATTGGCCTTTTTGCACCAAGATATTCAAAAAGCTTTCCTGTATAAACTCCTCTATCTTCTGGTAAATTTAACAACAATATCTGAGAGGATTTTTGTTTTCGTAAAATATCTTCTCTTGGAACCATTCCCATCTGTTTAACTTGTTTTTCGAGATTATGTTTTTTTATAAGTCGGTCAAGTTCATTATTAAATCTACCATAAAATTTCACTTCAATATTTTCATGTGCGGAAATTTCCTCGGCCAAAAGTCTTTTTACTGCTATGAAAAGAATCTCTGGATCTCTTTCCTTTGGATAAAGACTACCCGTATATGTAATGGAAAATTTATTATCCAGGTTCGTCGTAAAATCATATTCTTCATGATCAAAACCATTCGGGATTGCAAAAGCCTGTTTTTTATGAAGCTTCTCTAACTCCAAAGCAAGAGGAACTGAAACGGTTGTAAGAAAATCTGCATTGCGCAATACGGATTTTTCCAATTTTTCAAGTAAACGATTTTTTGGCCATACGTATGTATGCATTGAATTCAAAGCCCAGAGATCTCTAAAGTCAGCTATCCACTTAACACAGGGAAAAAATTTCTTAATCCTGTGAGCGATAAAATGGCTACTTGCGGGACTATAAATACTTATAATAGCGTCTATCCTTTTTTCTTTTAACAATCTTATTCCAGTGTATGTCCCATGTAAAATCCAGCCATTTTTTGAATCAGGAAAAGGAATCAGTTCCAAAAAACCTGAAAAAATTCTTTTGTGCAATGGTGTTTTGAATGATACCCTGTTAAAGTCAAGTTTCTGTTTTCTTTTTAAACATCCCAGTTGATTTCTTAATGTTGGATAGGTTTCAATAATATTAAACATCGAATCTCGTGGTAATAAACTTAATGGAGTTATTACAAAAACATTCCAACCAAAGTGCGGTAGGTATTTCGCAAGCCCTCTTGGTCTGAGAGCGCCAATATTTTTATCCGGAGGAAAACAGTAAGTTATCAACATTACATTCTTCATCTTATTCCCAGACATTTTTTACTTGCTTCAATAACCTCTTCAACAGAAATATCAGTCAGACATTTTCTATCATATGGGCAACGAAGTTTTGTTCTTCTCATCTTGCACGGTGAACAATTCATTCCTTTGTACAAAGCTATACTATTGCGACTCAATGGTCCCCATTTTACAGGATTTTTCAAACCAAAAATTCCAACAATTGGGGTGTTCACCAGACCTGCAAAATGAATACCTCCACTTTCATTACTGATACATAACTTACTCAATGAACAAAATATTGCGGCATAAACAGGATTTTTACCAAACTCTTCGTCAATTAAAACGGGAATAACAGGCTTATGTTTCATTTTTTCTTCAATACTAACTAATAAATTCTTTTCCTTTATACTTCCAAGAAGAAAAATGGAATAACCCATTTCAAACAAGGCATCAGCAACGGCTGCAAATCTTTCATATGGCCAGCATTTTACCTTCTCTGAAGCACCAGGGAAAATTGCTATCCATTTATCTGTATTTCGGGTAATCGAATATACACGACGAAGATAAAAATCTGGAAAATTCATATTTATATACAAGTTTATGTCTTGTTTTCCGAGAACTCTTAAAAGAGCCAATAGTTGAAAAATGTCATGTATATTTTGCCTTCCACGTTGGTTAAATCTCCAATTTGAAAAAAAACATCCTGTACCATAACCAAGTCTATATCTTACAGGGAGTAAAGCCAAAAGGAAATTAATAACAGGATATCTCTGAGTATCAATCAAAAAATTAACATTTTCCTTTAGGCAGAGATTATAAAGCGAGAACCATTTGAACAGGACTTCTCTTTTTTTTCTCATTCTTATATCATAATAAAAATCAACAAATGGAAGTATTTCAGAAAATTTTTCAAGGCCTTTCAACCTGTGCCCCACAAATATTATCTTTGCGTCAGGAAACATTTCTCGTAAACATTGAAAAAAAGGTAGCGATAGCATAAAATCACCATAATGAGATTCGCCAATAAAAACAAGTATTCCTTTTATTTTTTTTTGCAATTTCAAATATAGTGGGTTTCTGTAAAACTTTTCAAATCTTGTAGGTGGAAAATCAACCGGTTGATAAAATTTCATGGAAAACCTTCTCCATTACCTTAGATTGAATTGAATAGTCGAACTGTCTTATCTTTGTTGCTCCGCTAATTGTGAGTTTCTTCCAGTATAAGGGATTTTGTATAAGAAATTGAACCGCGTAAGTCATCTCATCTACGTTTCCGGGAGTACATATCATTATAGTTTCCCTATCCACAGCAAAATCTCTTATCCCTCCAACATCTGTTGAAACAACTGCACATCCACACGCCATAGCTTCCATCGGTGGGTTGGGCCATGCATCTTCAAATGAAGGATAAATTAGGATATCAGTCATCCTGTAGAACTTCAATATATCCCTGCTTTTATATCCATTTAAAAACTCCACAAAATCTGGTATTATTTTTTCCTTTTTTAATCCTACGATAAAGAATTTCATCCAAGGAAATTTCCATTTTATTCTTTTCATTACCTCAAATCCTGTTTCCATTCCTTTGTGTTTCGCGTTCTTTCCTCCATAAAAAACCATTCCTATTGATTGCGGTTGATTATGTTTTTTCTCTTCGTATGAAAAGAGGGTACAATTTACCCCATTATTGACCCTGAAAATTTTGTGCCCGGGATACAAAATTTTCAATCTTTCGTATACCATTGTAGAAGAAGCAATAAGAACAACATTATCAGGAATGTTTGTTGAGTTTTTCAATATGTGTGTATTGGAAACTCTCATCACCTTGGTACCTTTACTATTTTTCCATTTGGAAACTTCCCTGGCAAGATGAACCGAACGAAAAAAAATTATATCTGCCTCTCTAATAAATCTCTCTCTATAAGAGGGGATGATTATAATAGGGCAGCGACATTCTATCCATCCTGGCGAAAAAGTTTTTCCTTTCATGAAAAGACCGGCTGCTTCCCGAAGTAGAAATTCAAATCCCTTTTTATTTGGATTAAAAGCCTTATATATCAAAATATCATTTGATTTTGAAAGTGCGTTGCAATATTCGATAATTGGTCTCGAAGCACCACTTGGTTTCTTACCGATATTAAGCAAAACATTGATTTTCATGTTGATAAATCAAAAAAGATATAGAAAATTTTACCATAAAAAGAAAAAACTTAAATTTTCTTTGACCCATAATCATTTTGACTGTATAATACAAAGTATGGTGAAACTTTAACCATGGACAAAAGTATAGTTGAGTATCTTGCTAATCTTGCAAGAATTAAGCTAAGTGAAAAGGAAATAATAAAATTGGCTGGGGAACTTGAAACTATCCTTGATTATATTTCGCAGCTTAATCAATTGGATACAGAAAAGGTTAAACCAGCCAATAATGTACTTACTTTTTCTAATGTTTGGAGAAAAGATGAGGTAAAACCTTCTCTCTCTGTGCAAGAAATTATGAAAAATGCACCTGAGAAAACAGGCAATATGTTTAAAGTTCCTGGGATAATATAAAATGAACAATACTGAACGAAAATATCTTGATTTTGAAAAACCACTTGAGGAAATAGCAAAAAAAATAGTTCATCTTCAGGAGATTAAAAAAAGAAAGAATGTAGATAATCAACTTCAAATAACACAGCTACAGCAATTGTTCAAAGAAAAAACAAAAGAAATATATTCTACTCTCACTCCGTGGCAAAAAGTTCAGGTAGCAAGACATCCACAAAGACCTCATACCATTGATTACATAAATGGACTGACAGATTATTTTTATGAATTGCATGGAGATCAAATTTATGGAGATGATCCTGCAATAATTGGCGGTGTGGCTAAATTCAGAGGGAAAACAGTAGCAATTATAGGCCATCAAAAAGGAAAAGATACAGAGGAAAACATTAGAAGGAATTTTGGCATGGCTCATCCTGAAGGTTATAGAAAAGCACTCAGAATAATGAAGATTGCTGAGAAGTTCTCATTTCCAGTAATAAGTTTTGTCGATACTCCGGGAGCTCATCCTCATATAGAAGCAGAGGAAAGAAATCAGGCACTTGCTATCGCAAAAAATATTTATGAAATGAGTGCTCTCCAGGTACCTATCATAGTTATAATAATAGGTGAGGGTGGTAGTGGTGGAGCGCTTGGGATTGGTGTTGGAGATAAAATTGCGATGCTTGAATTTGCAATATATTCTGTGATTTCACCTGAAGGATGTGCGTCTATATTATGGAAAGACCAGAAAGCTGTCGTAGAAGCCTCTGAATCTCTTAAGCTTACTGCACCAGATTTATTGAAAATTGGCATTATAGATGAAATAATAAATGAGCCAATCGGAGGTGCTCATGCACAACCGCAGGAAATGATTGAAATTATAGGAAACTATCTTGAAAAGCAGATGGAAGAACTAAACTCTTTCAAACTTGATGTACTGCTTGAAAAAAGGTACCTGAAATACAGAAATATTGGCTTTTATACACAAGGAACAATATGAAAAAATTATTGAAACTTGCTATACCCAAAGGAAGTTTACAGGAATCAACTATAGCTCTTTTTACAAATGCAGGCTTTGAAATTGCCAATGTCAGCAGAAGTTATTATCTTACTTTTGATGACCCTGAAATAGAAGCTGTTCTTATAAGAGCACAGGAAATTCCAAGGTATGTAGAGCTGGGTGTTTTTGATGCCGGGATCTCTGGAAAGGATTGGATACTTGAAAACAGGGCAAAAATCGTAGAAATATGTGAACTTTGTTACGCAAAGCATGGATTGAAACCCGTAAAAATTGTTCTCGCTGCTGGAGAGAAATCAAATATCAACTCAGTAAAGGACCTTGAAGGGAAAATTATCGCAACTGAACTTGTAAATCTTACCAAAGATTATCTGAAGAAACACAATGTTAAATGTCATGTTGAATTTTCCTGGGGAGCCACCGAGATAAAAGCAAGTTATAAACTTGTCGATGCTATTGTGGAAATTACTGAAACAGGCACAACACTCGCTTCCCATGGGTTAAAAATTATTGATGTCATTATGGAATCTACTCCACGATTCTTTGCTAACGATAGATCATGGAAGGATACATGGAAAAAAGATAAAATGCAGAAAATTGCATTACTCCTTGAAGGCGCTCTAAATGCAAGCAAAAAAGTGGGACTCAAGATGAATGCCTATAAAAAAGATATACCAGGGATACTGAAGAAATTACCAGCCATAAAGAAACCAACAATTTCACCACTTTCAATTAAGGGATGGTATGCACTGGAAACAATAATAGATAAAAGGGAGGCAAAAGATATCATCCCTGAACTAAAAAAAATGGGTGCCTCCGGCATTGTTGAGTATAATATAAATAAACTTGTTTACTAAAAGGAGAATGTATGCCTTGTGGCAGAAAAAGAAAAAGAAGAAAGATTAAAACACATAAAAGAAAAAAGAGACTGCGCGCCCTCAGACACAAGAAGAGAAAAAGATAAATGAGGACACTTGTTCTTGCGATTTTGGGATTACTTCTTGTCGGCTGCTCCTCGGTTCAATTGGACACCACCAAAAACACTGCAAGGAAATTTTACATCCAGGGTTTGTTGTATGAATCCGATGGCGATGTCGCCGATGCCCTCTCTTATTACAAGAAGTCACTGGAAGCAAATCCTGATAATAGTTTTATTTATAGCAAAATTGCCAGAACTTTGATAAGACAGGGGAAATATGATGAGGCTGAAAAAATGCTTTTAAAAGCACTAAGCAAGAACCAAAAAGAAGCAGAAAATTATCTTTATCTTGGACTTACATATTATTATCTCAAATCTTATGAAAAGGCCATTGTCTTTTTAGAGAAAGGGCTCAAAATAAAGGAGTACCCCTCTTATAGAATGATACTTTCCGATCTTTACGCAACTACCGGGCAATACGAAAAAGCCTTTAATTCATATAAGGTCTTAATTGATACCTTTCCTTCAAATTTTCTGTTATATTATAATTCCGGACTCATCCTTGAAAAATTAAATAGAAATGATGAAGCAGAAAATTATTTTAGAACATCTATTAAACTACAACCGGCCTTTTCTAAAAGTTATATTGCCCTTGGTTCCATTAATGAAGAAAAGAATAACATAAAAGAGGCTTTGAATTACTATAATAAGGCTATTGAAATTGCACCTGAAGATCCATTGCCTTACGAGAAGGTGTTAGAGCTTTATCTTAAGCAGAATAATTTTAAAGAAATTGAACCTATTCTTACAGTAGCCATAAAGAAAAATTTACAGTCATCAAAGATAAATGGAATACTCGGTTTTATAAGTTTTCAGAATAAAAGATACAATGATGCTGAAATTTTTTACAAGAGAGCCCTTGCGATTAAGGAAGATGATGAATTATGGTTTAACCTTGGAATTACATACGACAAGATGGGTAAAAAGAAAGATATGGAAACATGTATGCGACAAGCAATAGAGCTAAACCCAGAATATCATCTTGCACTGAATTATTTAGGATATTCGCTTCTACTTGAGGATAGAAATATTGATGAAGCCTTCCGTATGATTCAAAAAGCAGTAAAACTTGACCCAGAAAATGGTGCCTATCTTGATAGTCTCGGTTGGGCATATTATAAGAAAGGGAATTATGCACTTGCCGAAAAATATCTCAAGAAGGCCCAGGCAAAGGAAAAGGACCCCGAAATTTTTGAACATCTTGGATATCTCTATGACAAAACGAAAGATATCATCAGGGCAATATACTGGTGGGCACGTTCGCAGGAAATTTCTCCCAAAAATGAGATCTCCCAAATGATAGAAAAAGCAAAACAAGAATTGTCAATCCGCAAGAAATGAATACCTATCTTCTTGAAAAGGTAAATAAAAACCCGGAAAATCTAAAAAGTTTTTCAAAAAAAGAACTTGAGATTCTCTGTCAGGAAATAAGGAGAAAAATTTTACATACAGTTTCTGTGAATGGAGGACATCTCGCTTCAAATCTGGGAATTGTTGAAATTACTGTAGCTTTGCATTATATTCTAAAAATACCTCCTGACAGAATTATATTTGATGTAGGTCATCAAACATATCCACATAAACTTCTCACAGGTAGATTGGAAAAGTTTCACACACTGAGAAAATATGGTGGAATTTCAGGATTTCCAAACCCATCAGAAAGTGAAACAGATTTATTCATAACAGGACATGCTGGAACTGCTATATCAACTGCGATTGGACTGCAAACCGCAGAAGACCTTAAAGGTGGGAAAGCAAGAACCGTGGTTGTAATTGGAGATGGCAGTCTCACTAATGGCGTAACATTTGAAGGACTTAACAACCTTGGCTCATCAAGAAAAAATATTCTGATTATACTTAATGATAATAATTTCTCTATTTCAAAAACTCGTGGTGCTCTATCCTATTATTTAACCAGATGGATAACAATGCCAGTAGTAAACAAATCAAAAGAGGAAATAAAAGAAATTATAGAGAAAATTCCTAGAATAGGAGAACAAATTATAAGGGTTGGTGAGAACCTCGAACAGAAGACAAAGTATCTTATAATTCCCGGTATATTTTTTGAAAAATTAGGAATAAAGTATTTCGGACCGATTGATGGAAACGACATATCTCAAATTCTAGATGTTTTGAAAAATATTATTCTTTATCAAGGTCCGGTTGTGCTCCATGCAATAACTCGTAAAGGTAAAGGATATACTTATGCAGAACAAAACCCGGAAAAATATCATAGTATTGGCCCATTCGATATTAAAACAGGCCAACAAAATTCACATTCAACTACAACAGGAAAACTTGTAGGAAAGTTCCTTGAGCAATCAGCAGAAAAATACGATTTTTATGTTGTTACGGCTGCGATGGAATATGGACTCGGTTTCGAAAGCTTTGCAAAAAAATTCCCTCACAGATTTTTTGATGTCGGCATTGCAGAAAGCCATTGCGTTATTTTTGCGGCAGGTCTCGCAAAAAATAGAAAGAAACCGTTTGTAGGGATTTACAGTACATTTCTTCAGAGAACCTATGACCAGATCTTCCACGATATCTGTCTGCAAAATCTCGGAGTGATACTACTTGTTGATCGAGCAGGTATAGTTTCTGAAGATGGACCAACGCATCAAGGAATTTATGATTTACCTTTTTTAAGAACTCTACCCAACTTCACCATTTTTTGTCCATATTCTATCAAAAATTTATATGAAATATTGAATCTGAGCCTTAATACGGAAAACCCAATGGTTATAAGATATCCAAAAGAATTATTGGTAGAAGAAATGCAAGAAATTAAAAAAGGTGGTAAAATTTTATGTCTTGCTACTGGTTCAATTGCAAGCGTAGCCTTTAAGGCATGTGAATATCTAAATCAACAGGGTTATGTTATAGATTTTATACCAGTAAGCAGAATTAAACCCATTGAGGATGGAGTAGAGAAAATATTGTGTCAATATAAGAAGATAGTAACATGTGAGGAAGGTATAATCACAGGAGGATTTGGTTCTTCTATCTTGGAAGTATGCAATGAAAAATATAGAGATTTTAAAGTCTTAAGAATTGGTTTTCCTGAAACATTTATTGGAACTGGTTCAAGAAATGAAATTTTAAAAAAATATTTTCTTGATGAGGTTGGAATAAAAAACAGAATCCAAGATTTTTATGAAAATGCATAAAATATCAATCATTAGCAATCCAAAAATTAGAGGAATCAAAGAAATAGAAAAGGATTTTGAAAGTATTATTTGTGGTTTTGGTGCAAAAATAGTTCCATGCAGTCAGGAAACCGAACTCCTCATTTCTCTGGGGGGAGATGGAACGGTATTAAAAGGATTCAGGATCCTACCTTCTTTGAAAACACCTCTACTCGGGTTAAATTTTGGAAAATTTGGTTTCCTGACCATTGACTGTAAGGACAGATACGACATTATAAAAAACGTTCTGTCAGATAACTTCAGAGTTTCTCCGAGAGTTTATCTTGAGGGATTTATAAGCAGTTTAAACAGCCACATCTTTATTGGAAGAGCCCTTAATGAAATGCTTGTTTTCCGAAAAGATATAAGAATGGTAGAATTTGAACTTACACTTGGTTCTACAGTGTTTTATTTCAAAGCTGATGGAATGATTATAAGCACACCAACAGGTTCAACTGCTCATTCCTTCTCTGCGGGTGGTCCCATAGTATTTCCCGAGGATAGGTCAATAATAGTAGTTGCATTTGCACCGTTTACTGCAACATGGCGAAATTGTATCTACCAAGGTGGTAGCATACTGCTAAAAGTCTCGCGAGATTGTGATATCATTCTTGATGGACAAGAAAAAATTGATATTAAAGAAAATGAGACGCTCGAAATCAGTATAGGAAAAGAGATTTTTAAGCTTCTTGTACCACCGTACTGGGATTTCTGGAGGACTCTAAAAGAAAAGTTCTCATGGGGAAAAGGTTTAGTATAAAAATTGCAAAAAATAGATGCAAAGGATGCGGACTCTGTGTAGAAGTTTGCACCCAAAACACTTTAAAAATGTCGACGCTTTTTAATAAAATTGGTTACCATTTTGTAGAAGCTTCCACTAACAGTGATTGCAGAGGGTGTAAAAAATGCACTATAATATGTCCGGATGCAGCAATTGAAATTTATATTGAGGAAAATCTTTCTGAAAGAAAAGAGTAGGAGGACAAATGAAAATTGGTGTTATTCCAGATTGTTTCAGAATATCAATAAAAGAAGCAATAAAAAAGGCAAAGGACCTTGGCCTGGATGGCATACAGCCTTATGCAACA
>JAOAAW010000041.1 GCA_026418655.1 bacterium
GGAGCAATGATTTTTGTGGTTGTGGAGGAACTTATCCCGGAATCCCAAAGAAATGGAAACACCCATCTTTCTACAGCAGGAATAATAGCTGGATTTCTGGTAATGATGGCTCTTGATGTTGCTTTTGGTTAGAAAAGGTCCTTTTCAGTTTCAAGTTTGATTCCGAGCATCTGTGCAAATCTCATTGCATTCTTTGCAGCATGACCTGCATGACAGTTATTGAAAAATATAAAGCTGATTTCTGCCTTTTGTATCATTGAGTGTGCTATGTCCTTAATTTCTCTTAATTCCTCATCTGTATAATAATAGTTATACCTTTCGGATATACTGGTATTAAACCAGTTTGTGTTTCTTCCATGACACCGAAGATATGCAACATTTGAGGTTACAACATCGGCAAGTGGCATCAATCTTGGAAGCCCTGGTTCATCAACAGCACAAAATGCAAGATTATTTTTTGTCAAAAATTCATAGTTTTCTTCTTTTGCCCATGCTATGTTTCTGAACTCCATCACAACAGGAATTTCCAGAAAAAATTCCCTTATTTTCAAGATATAATCTAATGAACCAGTTGATGGATAGAAAAATAATGGAAACTGAAAAAGTAATGCTCCTAATTTTTCTGAATCCTGCAACGGCTTTATTGCTTGCCTGAGTTGAGTAAGATAACCTTTAATTTGATTCATATCAGGTTTTTCTTCAAGGCGATGATCAAAGGGATCATGGGTGATACCCCTGAATGCCTTGATTGAAAACAAAAAATTTGAAGGGGTTTTTCTTGACATCAATTCAAAAATTTTTGAGGAAGGTATACGGTAATATGTTGAGTTTATCTCCACAGCGTTAAATCCAAGATTTTTGGCATAGAATTCAAGCATCCTATCCTGAGAAATCTTTTCAGGATAAACTATGCCTTTCCAGTCAGAAAAGGAGAATCCTGAGGTGCCTATTCTGATCTTCTTTTTTTGCATGTTTGACAGCTGACCTTTTAAGAATAGAATACTTTTGTACTCCAACTATTGTCAAATTTTAAAAAGGAATTTTTATGAAGAAGACATGGAAAATTTCCGGTGGCTTGGATTATGATGATATAAGCCAGATACATAGCACAGCAATCGGTTTAATTGAAAAAGTTGGTATTAAGACGCCTTCAAAGGTTGCATTGAAGATGCTTTCTGGTAAAAGTGGTGTAAAAATTGAAAACGACAGGGTTTTTGTTTCGGGCGAAATTGTTGAAGAACTGCTCGGACCATTTCCTAAGGAACTGAATGAAAACAGACAGGATGAACCATCATTTCATATTTCAGGATATGCACTCAGGTGCTATGACTTCAGAACAGGAGAAATTAAAGAACCAACAACAAAAGATATGGTTGAGTTTGCAAAAATATCACATTCCCTTGGTGTTTCAGGAAGTAGCATTGTTTTTCCAAAAGATATTCCCCAAAAACTTGCCGAAATTGCGTGCTATAAAATGTGTCTTGATGTTTCTGACAGGGTATTTGGTGCGGGTATTTTTAGCGATGCAGAGGTCTTTGATATAGTTCATGATATGCTTTTTGTCATAAATTCAAGATATGACCTCGGCATGCATATGATAAGCCCGATGGCATTTGACCCATTTTTACTTGAAATGGCAATCAGATACATTCCCAAAAAACCATCATTTTCTGTAGGAAATATGCCAATGATGGGAACAACAATACCGGTTGACTTTTTTGGTGCGCTGGCTCAATCATGTGCTGAAGTTCTTGGAGGAGCAGCAATTTTGAAATTACTTGCGCCAGAATGTGATGTGGGTTTTGTTCCATTCATTTATCCGTTTGATATGAAGTATGGAACAATTGTGTATGGAGGGCCTGATTTTATCAAAGGAAATCTTATTTTAAGTCAGGTTGCGCAATTTTATGGAACAACAGTCATGGCAAAAGGATTCAACACGATGGCAAAATATCCTGATGATGCTCAGGCAGGAATGAATCTTGCAGGATGTGTTCTCTTAATGATGGTAGGGCTTAAGAATTTTGGCTGGTCTGGAACCTGTTGCATAGACGAGATCGGGTCAATAGAAAAGGTAATAATTGACTACGAGATATTTAAAATTGCAAGACACATTGCAGAAGGTTTTGAATTCAATCCTTCTGATATTTCAGATATAGTAACTGAGTGTATAAAGGAAGGTACCTTTATGGTTCACGAGAGCACCTTAAAAAATTATCGGAAGCAATTTTTCCAATCAGAAATTTTTTCAAATGATACCTTTAGCTCCTGGGATAAATCAGGCAGAAAAAGGCTGGTTGATAAGGCAAGAGAAAAAGCGGTTAATCTTTTAAATTCCCATAATTTTGAAAGGGATAAAAATCAACAGAAAGAGCTTGACATTATCTGGGAAAAAGCAAGAAAAAAATTTTCCTGAGAAATTTTATAAAATTTCAGATGAACACACTGAAAAAATGTTCAAAAAAACGTTTGCTATCAACCTCTGATGCAACAAATATATTGCTCTTTTCATCTTCAATAAAACCGGTTACACCTATCTGATCAACAAAAACTTTCCCTCTTTTAAATATACACAGGTTTTTTTCAAACAATGTCGCAGCAGCAAGCGGATCATGATAGGTGATATGTCCCATTTCCATTTTTTCAAACCATATTTCAGCAAAATTCAACACCTCTTCAAGCAGATTATTCTTTTTGAAATCTTTAAGAACCTGATTTTTTTCCATCCTTACCTTTGTTGTTACATCAAGTCCACAAACATACATCTGTTTGACCTGTGAGGAAAACACGGTATGGGCTGCGTACGGATCAATTGAAGTATTCCATTCTGCCTTATTATGTTGTCCAAAAAACATACCACCCATTATGTACATTGATTTCAATAATCCAGGCAGTTCAGGGTCAATCTTGAAAATTGTTCCAATGTTTGTAAGTGGACCAATGGTTATCAGGTTGATCTCACCCGGATTTTCTCTTATCTTGCCTGTTAGAAAATTAAACCAATCCTTTCTGTATGATCTTTGATAACCAATTCCCTCAAGAAATTCGTATTGCATGGCAACTTTTTGCTTCTGTATTCCTATAAGTGGCTCATTCATTCCAGGGTACACTGGAATATCCTTTCCTGCCTTTTCACATAGATAACTGGCTATCATTGCCCTTTTTTCACTTTCTCCGGTGACTGTTGTGATCCCAATAATTTCACATTCAGGATGGCTCAATAAATAAGCAAGGCACACTGCATCATCAATATCACTTCCAATATCTGTATCAAGTATTACCTTTTGCTTCACAAGTCTCCTCCAGTTGTCTTTGAAAAACACTGTAGGTAAATTCATCAAACAAAACAAATATAATTTTCTTAATTGATTTTAATTCAGGAATAGTTTCAATGACTGCGCTTATTGAAACTTCTGCTGCTTCCTTCACAGGATATCCAAAAATTCCTGTTGAGATGGCTGGAAATGCAATTGATTTAAGTCCTTTTTCATCAGCAAGCTTCAGGGAATTTTTAATACACAGCGCAAGTTTTTCTGCTGGATTTTTTTCTTCATGATAAACTGGTCCTACAGTATGAATAACGAACGGATTTGGCAAATTGTATCCATTTGTTATTACTGCCTGACCTGTTTCAATCGGTGCATATTTTTTGCATTCCTGGTAGAGCAGTGGTCCTGCTTTTTTGTGAATCGCACCTGCAACACCTCCACCTGGCATGAGCTGTTTATTTGCTGCATTAACAATTACATCAATATCTACCTGTGCAGTAATATCTGCTTTGATGCATTCAATTATGAAATTTTTGATTTTTACCATTCAAAAATCCTTCCCTTTACAAGATGATTTTAGCAGAGTTAGAAAATCTTGACAAAAATTTTTCTCCTTAAGGATGGGGATTTTATTCATATTATTCACCAAGGGGCGACGCGTACACTGATTATGAACCAGCTGGTTCAGAAACAGATTATTGTGTTGTTTATCCATCTCATCTGGGTCCTGTTCCATCAAGACAGGCAGAGGCATTTCGCGATGGGTGGGAAGACTATAGACTGCTATCTCTTCTGGCATCAAGCAAAAATCCTGAAGCCAGGAAAGTTGTTGAAGAAGTTCTTTCTCGGATTCCGATGGGTCGTGAACCACTTACTGGCACTGGAATAAAAAAATATGTTGATTTTGAGGCGCTGCGGATGAAACTTTTGGAAATTGCAGCAAAATTTATACCATCAGGATAAAACGGCAACATTTGACATAATCAGCTTTTGATTTAATATTATGTAACAATGAGAAATTTATTGAGATATGAAGAACCTGTTGTATTTTTCTGTGATTCTTTTGGGAACAGTGGTTATGGCTGATGAAAATGTTTGTGACATTTTGATTAAAAACACAAAACCAATAATCACGGATATCGATAAGAGATTGCCAATTTTTGTGTGGGCACATATTCCTGAACATCTCACAGAACAGCAAATTCTCAGTTATTTAAAACAACTTGACGAAAGAAAGATTGTTCTTTTAACGGGCTGGAGGATTCCAAAAGAAGGAGAAAAAACAGGCATTCAAAATGCTCTGAAAATAGACATGATAAGAAAACAATTGAACCTGCCAGTTTTTATTGATGCATCCGGGATTGTGTATATGTTTTTTGATGGAAGTGAACAAACAGCTCATATCAATGATGAGGGAAAACCATTTTTTGATACATCCTTTTCAAAGGAGGTAAAGATAGGTTGTCCTTTCAGGATAGAAACCAGATACCGTGTTATTGCCGAAAGGATTGAAAATTTTCTCAAGGCATATAAGAAGGAAGGAATTGATATTAAATACTGGGCGGTTGATTGGGAGGTTGATGGTCCAATAGAATGGAATAACGCCTGGGAAAACAGTAAAAAATGTATGGTATGCAGAAAGAACATAAAGAACATTGATGATTTTTATGAGTTTCAAAAAGCAGTACGAGGAAAAAGGGCAGAATTGCAAAAGGAAGTCTTTGTAAAAACTGTCAGTAAATACTATCCTGAGTGTCTTATAGGAAACTATGCTGTAAATCCGCACGATGGATACAGGTACTGGTGGGACTATTTTGAAAAAGAAACAAAAGGTGCAATTTATCAGAAGAAACAAGATGCGCTACACAGGAAATGGTTTGATGAATTCAGGTATAGTGGATACACAATGGCAATGCCTGTGATTTATACCTGGTATAGATTTTTTCAGGATTATAATTTTGAACCAAAGGAATACAGGTGGTTTTATCCACTCATGAAGGAGGCAACATCTGTTGGGAAAAATACTTCTTCTAATATTCCAGTTATAACTTTTGTTCACTGGCAAACAGTGTCAAAACCGAAAAATGTTCCAGCAGATTTTGTTCCGTTAAGCAGGGGAAAATACAAAGAACTGCTCTGGCACTTACTTCTTCGTGGCCATGATGCATTTTGTTTATGGTCTCCAATAAATGAAATGGCAGAAGAGATAAAAGTTGTGCACGAAGTTTATGCTGAAAGTTTGAAATACAATGATTTTATTTTAAAGGGTAAACCGGTGTTCTGGGATGTGCCTGAGGAACCAGATACAATAATATCAGGAATGAAGTTAAACGAAAAATTGCTGTTTATAAGAAGTGATTTTAAAGAACCCAGGGAATTGAAAATAAAGGTTGATGGAAGGATTACAAAAATTCCGGTTATAAAGGAACCAGCAATTATGGAGATAAAATGAAATTTTTTCAGGAAAAAATTTACAGTTTTGAATGGAAAAACAATGGTGCAGGTCCTCTCTGGTGCTTTGGTTCATCCTGCATTGCATCCATTGATGATAGAGTTTTTGTAACTGGTTGGGAGACATTGAAAGACATTCCGCCACTTAATTGTGCAAGATGGATGCTTTATGAAAGAAAAAATAATAGATGGGAAAGATTATATACGGATAATGAGAAAACAAGAGAGCCAGCACCGATATGTGTACTATCTGATGGGAAGATTTTTGTTTCTGAAAATCCATTCATGTTAGAAAAAGAAGCATACATGGGTCTCACGCTTCCAAAATTTTCATTCTCCTTACCGCCTGATTATAGAAACAGGAAAAACGTTCTATTTTATCCGTGCGAACCAGTGACCTTTATCGAACATTCTTACAGGAACTTTGCAGCTGATAGAGAAAATTCAGAGCTTATCCTTTTTCAAAACAAAGATTATGACCGTGCGTACTGGTCCTTGATTGATGAATGGGGAAATACAATCAAAAACGGGAAGATTTACTGGCCCTGGGGATATGACTATGTAAATCCACAACCAATAAGGTTGTGTTATAACAATGTTTTACTGAAAAACAGAGCAGTTTATATTTTTGGAACAAGCGATATCATAGAACCCAATCCTGAATGGAGAAAATATAAAAGGGAACTGACTGGCAGGCAATGGGATTATGATTTCAGACGAGTATTTTTCACCTTCACTCCTGATATTATAAATGAACCCTTCAGAAACTGGGTTGAAATTTCCTCCCGAGAAAAAACTGCTGGAAAGTCAAGAAATTGTGATCTATATGTTGATAAAGAGGGCTTTATACATCTGTTATGGATGGAAAAAAGTTGCGATGAAAGATTGAGAGAAAAATTCTTCCCCGACGAACCTCTGACTCGTTCGTTGAAATATGCAAAACTGAAAGACCAGACGATTCTTATAAAAAAGGATATTTTGTTTCTGGATGAGGGTGAAAAAAAGTTAAGCTCTGGGCCGTTATTCTGGGGCGGCATATGGGGGAGATTTCATATAACAGAAGAAAACAGGCTATATATTTTTGCTTCAATCATCAGCGATGATGTAAATAATAAAAATAAAATTGTCGCTGAAAATTTTCTTATTGAATTAGATAATCAGGGAAATATCAAGGGAAATTATCCTGTGAACTTTGAAAAGCCATTTACTGAATTTCATACATCCAGTATAAGAAATGGATGCGCTCCGTCAAACACAATCCATATTTATGGCAGTGTTGTTCAATCTGATAATGAAATGTATTATGGCCGTATAGACATTCAGGGATGAGGCGATTGTTGAAAATGTATGGAAATTACTTCCCTATCAGTCGGAAAAAGCTCAGATACTATCTGATGCACAAGGCCCCATTGCTGTGCTTGTTGGGGGTTTAATGCGGTTCTCTCAAGCATTGCCGCTGTGATTTCATCTATACTTTTATTAGTATTTGCAGAGATGACTTTTGCGATATTTTCAATATCCATTCTCAGTCCCTTAAGTCGTTCCTCAAGCTGTTTTTCTTCCAAATTTTCGTTCTGTCTGAAGGCAATGCTTACTCCATGGAGTAAAAAACGTGCCTGTGGAACACACAACCTTTTTTTTCCGGCACAATAAAGAACAATACCTATGGAATCAACACTTCCGAAATTATGCGTTGTTATTTCTGCTGGTATTCCTTTAAGGTAGTTATATGCGCTCAAACCATGAAACACAGAGCCACCAGGAGAAGATATAAGAATTGTAAATTTTGAAATACCCTCACGCATCTTCTGATCAATAGCATTCATCAGGGCATTAATACTTGTATCCATCACAGGCGCAAAAAATTTTATGACAATATTTTTTTCCTGCATACTATCCTATTTGTTATATTCAAGAACCCTTTTCCTGTAGTGCATGTAATTTTCAAATGATACCTCTTCAGGCACACCATGGTCGCAGGTTGGAATATATCCACCACGTTTGTACATCACTGGTAGGATTCTATCAAGATGTCTGTCTATATCATCCTTGGTTTTTGCAAGAACCCTCTTATCAATTCCACCAAACATTGCAATATCAGGAAAATCTTTACCTTCCCTTACGACATCACATCCAGATGCAACCTCAAAGGGACTCATTATGTCCATTCCGAGTTTTTTATACAGTGGAATAACAGGAATAACATTGCCATCGCTGTCGATATGAAAGTATAGATGTTTGTCTGATTTGGATTGCCTCGTTTTTATATTTATAATAAGTTGCTGGTAGTATGGAAAAAGAAATTCCTCAATCATCCTGGGTGAAATCAGGGATCCATGATTGTAACAGATATCCTCGCCAAAAAATAATTCATCAATATCAGCATATTTTTGATGCATTTCAATAATTTTATCGGCAAGTTCAAACCATGTTTTCATACAATCATGAATAATATCAGGATGGTCGTAGAAAAAAAGTGGCAGTTCAGAAGGTCCAATAAGACATCGCAGATACATGTATCCACCAATAACCCTTTCTGTAATTAACATACCTTTCTCTTTTGCCTCAAAAAGTTCAGGCAATATCTTTTCAAATTGCTGTTTCCTGACAGGTGTTTCAGGATCGAGTCGCCATTTTACATTTTCTTCCCATGTTTTCCAATCCTTTACAGGATGAGAAACATATTCAGGCATAAATCCACTTCTTTTTCCCTTAAAGAAAAGAACGTGTCTTCCTGATTCATCCTGAACAAGTTCATAATCAGTCCTATCTTCTAATACCTTATTTTCAAATGCTGGTTCTAATGGTGCAAGTGTCCAACCGAGCTGCGCTAAATCATAATTTCCCGGTGGATCGAAACCAAATAACTCATTCAGGTCAGTATCGTCAGCAATATAACCTTCTTTTTTCCATCTATCCAGGGTAAAAAAACCAAATTCCCTCTGAAAAAATGGAGCACAGGGTTTCCTTTCATATATTGCTCGAAGTTTTTTAGCACTCTCTATCACTTTATCTCCTTTTTATGTCTCTTAAAAAACTCCCATATCACATAAGTTGCATTAATATCTCTGTTTGTTTTGCCTATGATATTTTCGGGCAGATATTGAACTGCACCGGGCCAGGTATGTCCTCCACCAGCAATCCTATAAAGTATAACCTCAACACCATTTTCAGGGTTTTCATAAATAGTTTCTTCAATATCGCAGCCATCATTTTTGTTTATATCCGGCAATTTCTTTTTTGAAACTAATTTACTGCAACCATTGACCTTTATCCAAAAGGTTAAGGTTTCATCTGTTGAAAGTACTTTTCCTCTTTCTCTTCCAAAAACCTTTATCTGTCCACCTTTATTGGGAACAAGCGGGTCTTCAGTGCCATTCATAATCATTATACTGACAGGTGATAAAGGTTTTTCGTCTTTAAGTTTTTCTGGAAGATTGCCAGCAATAGCAGCAATTGCAGCAAAATTTTCTGCACAGCGACAGGCAAGAGTATAGCACATCATTGCGCCATTGGAAATCCCGGTGGCGTAAATTCTTGCACTGTCAATCTGATATTCTGCTGAAATTTTTTCAATCATCACTCTGAAAAATTTAACATCATCAATTCTGGAATTCAAAAATCCCCTTGCATCATTCCAGTTTTTGTTATGAGCATCAGGATAAACTGCAATGAAACCCTCTTTTTCACATAACTTTCCAAACCCGGTGAAATTTATCATATTTTTACCGCTGCCACCGCCACCATGAAGAACAAAAACCAGGGGTAATCTTTTCTTTCCATCATACGATGATGGCGTTTGTAAAATGTATGTTCTTTCAAAACCATCAACCTTTACGGCTTTGTTTATAAATTCTGCTTCAGCAGTACAAAGTTTCAGTAGTAAAAGTACAAACAATAATGAACTCTGCGCACGAACATGTTTCATTTTTTTTCCTTTGTGCGGTGAAAATTAGTTTAAAACATTATTAGGCGTTGTCAAACACGGAAGCAATATCATTTAGGGGAACATTTACTTTAAAGATTTAGCGCATTTATACATATAAACAATATTTTCAACAGGGATATCTGCCTGCAGATTATGCGACGGACCGCAAATATAACCACCATCTTTCCTAAGTATTTCAATGCATTGTCTTACCTCATCTTCAATCTGATTTTTTGTACCGAAAGTAAGTGTATTTTGAACATCCACAGCACCGTGAAAACAGATGTGCCTGCCGAATTCTCTTTTTAATCCTATAAGGTTCATATCTGACGCTGTATGCTGCACAGGATTTAAAATATCAAGTCCGATTTCAATCAAATAAAGTATCAAGCCCGATTAAAGGACCTATCTGGGTTTCAAAATCATCACCCATTAAAAAAATGTCTATATTTTCTGAGTATTTGTCAAAGATGCGTCTTGTTATTTCATAGTGAAATTCAAAAAGACGGTTAACCATTGCTTCAGCAAAGATCTTATTTGTAATCAAATCAAGCAGAAAATTTTCAAAGCCACGAAGATACATTGCCAATTTGAAGAAACTTGTCCGCATGCTTAAACGGTCCCCGGTAAAGACAGTAGCATAGTCCCGGGCAAATTTCAGGTTTTCCCTTTCAATGTCAAAATCGTATATTTTAGGAAGGGGAAATTTCTCAATTTCTTTAATATCTTTAACATTTACCAGGGGTGAACCGTGAAGCTCAAAATACTCGCTCTTGCCGGCTCTGATTCTTTTTCTTTTTTACGCCCCAGACATCTTCAAAAAATTCATTTTTTAATAACTGTTTCGGGCGTTGCCATCAGTCAACCGGGATAGAATCTGGAACTTTGTGCGCAAGCGCGGTCAAAACTCTGTTTCTTGGAGTCACATTGATTCTCCTATTTTGAAAAAATTCTGTATATCATATAAAAAGCAAAGGGTAAGAATAGCAAACCAAAAAAAATCAGAGAAGTCAGAAACGATGCGCGACACATGAACCAGAAAAAAAGGGAAATAATAACTGCCAGTATGATAATCATAACAAGGTTTTTCTTGAATTCTGCAAGATTTCTATAAAGTTCATCTCTCAATGTTTCAACTGATGGTTTTGATGTACCACAGGACCTACATTTTCTTTTTTCTGCAGGATTGGCCATGCTACATTCAGGGCAAACCCAGATTTTGTTCTGTTTCAATAATATCTCCCGTTTTACAAGGTTTATCTTATGGTTTATCTCAGGGGTTTCATTTATTGATTGAGCCTTTTTAAACCATACCAGTGCTTCTTCGTAATTTCTTCTTGAAAAATAGATATCTCCAATTTTTTCAAAACCCTTACCACCATCTGATATTCCGGATAATCTCATGGCTTTCGCAATTTCCTGTTTTAATTTTTTCTCGTCATCTCTCTGCTCTTTCAGTGAAAAAATTTCTTTGATCGACAAATAAAAGATCGGAGGGATTAACGGAGAAATGAAAAGAAATCTTTCAGAGATCCTGCCAGTAAAGCTCAAAAATGCAAGGGCAAGACACATAAGGACGCTAAATTCAAGAAATAAAAACATTGGAAAAGAAATATACGGATCATTTGGATAGATAAACCAGAACCACCACACCTCAGCAGCAAGGATAGTGAGGGCAAGGATAAAAATTATTGGCAACATATAATTATTCTTTATGACCGTATTTTAGATTTCGTAATTTCTCAACAAATTCATTTCCATACTTTCGTTCAAGGGCGTCTGAGGCAAACTCATAAAGCAAAGGTGCCTCTTGATCAGTATTGTATCTGCAGATATCCCAGCGCTCATACACCAGTCCCTCGAAAAAGCCAAATTTTCTTATCCTTATTGGATATAGATGACATGAAATGGGTTTTTTGAAAGCTATGTTTTTATCCTGCCATGCGGCTTCAATCGCACAGCGAATAATACCATCCTTCTCCACAGCAAACACACACCAGCCAATGTCATCAAGCAATATTTCGAACCCACCCCAGATATTTTTACACCACGGACCATTATCTTTAATTTTCTCAATTGAACTTTTCCGCAAATATTTTGAAACCATCGGTAAAATTTCTTCAAGTACAGGAACTTCTGATGGTTCTAACGGTGCGCCACCGTATCCTTCACAACAACAGCGTCCCCTACACTCAAGAATATTGCAGGAAAAACGCTTTTCAATGATTTCAGCGCTTACTAAAATCTTACCAATCAAAATCATACTTACCAGTATATATAGCGCGTGAATAATTCTCTCTCTATTCTGTTAAGT
>JAOAAW010000054.1 GCA_026418655.1 bacterium
AATTTTTGATGAAAAAATACCCGCGGTTATTCTTGATAATGCTGTTGACACCCATGCTAAAGGTTGCTATATCCCTGGAATAATGAAAGAAATTGATATCACTGATGCTACAGGCCTTATTGCACCGAGAATTTTTGCGATAATCTACACAGGATTACCAAACTGGTTTCTGAAAATGCACTGGGGAATAAGGGTTTATGAAAGACTTGGAATTAAAGACAGGTATATTATGACACACCATGTATATACAGCCATAGAAAAGGTGCTTTCAAAACTTTCAGGATAGTTATTTTTCTTTAAAGGTTCTCCAGAGGCAAAAAGCAAGAAGCACTGTCACAAAAGTCCAGGTACATATTAAAAGAATCCAAGCTGCTATTGTCATGCTGGCTTCTCCTTTTTCCTCCAGGCAACATGAACAAGATACGCAATAGCAACAAATAATGCAAAAAGAACAAATCTTGCAAAAATTATATATGGCACAATCTCATCGGAAACATTTTTCATCAGAATTACATCTTTTGCTTCCCTTATGAACCAGGAAACAAGAATAACAACGAGAAATGTAGGTGTGATATACCTGATAATAAATCTGTAAAAACTTGGAAGCGTAATATCACTTCCAGCATGCATTTCCTCCCAGGCCTTATCAATGCCAAAAACCCATGAAAAAAGTATCGCCTCAATTGTACCAAAAAGAACCAGGGCAAAAGTACCACCCCAGAAATCAAATTCATCAAGAAATCCCTTCCCTAAAAGAAAAATACTCATATTGCACAGAACAAAGGTGACCACTGCGAAAATTTTTACTGCTCTTTTTCTGTCAAGATTGAATTCATCTTCAAGAAAGGCAATGGCTGGTTGAGCAAGAGAAATTGAAGATGTGACACCCGCGATGAAAAGAAGAATAAACCAGAAAAAGCCAAAAATACTGCCATACGGAATATGATTCAGGGCAAGTGGCATTGCGACAAAACCCAGATTAAAAGCGCCGCTTCCAGCAATATCTTTAATTCCAACAGGACCAAAAAACAAAAATGCAGAAGTAATTGCAATACTTCCGCCAAGCACAATCTCCACCCATTCATTTGTGGCTGCAGCAGTAAGACCTGAAAGAATTACATCATCATTTTTTTTCAGATAACTTGCATAGGTTAAAATCACGCCGATCCCCACACTGAGTGTAAAGAATATCTGGCCTGCTGCTGCAAGCCATACCCTGGGATCAAGCAAACTTGAAAAATCAGGATTCCATAAAAAGCCAAGTCCTGCTGCTGGCGTCCAATCAGGATGCTCGGGATACATTGGTTGAAGGGTTAAAACCCTGATCATAAGTATGATACCAAGTATGAATAACACAGGAAGCCCATATTTGCATACCCTTTCTATCCCTTTCTGAATTCCACCTGCGACTGTGATAATGTTAATTGCGAAGGTTAAAATAAAAAAGATATAGGCAGGAACAAGAGAAGAGAAAAACTGATTTTTTTCAAGGCCCTGATATCCTTTGAGAAAAGCAGACATTGAAGAAGTATCCTGGCAGGCGGCTAATTTTCCTGTGAGAGAAAATATGCTGTAACCCAAAAGCCATGATTCAATGTAAGTATAATAGGTAAAGATCGCTATTGGTCCAAAGATTCCAATGACGCCAAAATATTTTATAAATCTGTTTTTGTTGGCAATGTTGTGAAACATTCCAGGGGCAGTGCCATGACCGAAGCCACCACCAAATCTTCCAAGGGTCCACTCAATCCACATCAAAGGAATCCCAAGAAGTAGAAATGAGACAAGGTAGGGAATAATAAAGGCACCACCGCCATTTTTTACTGCCTGGACAGGAAATCGCAAAAAATTTCCAAGTCCAATGGCACTGCCTGCAACAGCAAGTATCATCCCTATCCTTGAACCCCAGTTCTGCCTCTGAATTTCAGCCATTTTTTAAGGCAATATAATTTTTGCAAGAAAACTTTTCTTTACTTCTATTGCCCTGTGGGGGCAAACCTCAAAACAACACAAACAATTTATACACTTTTTTCTGTCAATTTTCAAGTCATTTGAAATCGCCTTAACAGGACACACCCTGTAACATTCAAAACATTTCATGCAGACATTGTGATTTATTACTGGTATTATGTTGAGCTGATTGGCAATTTTTCGTAATGCCTTTGAAAATACTAAATTGTTTTGCATCTTAAAAATAGCAGAAGATGAGGGTGGCCTGAAATCTTTCATTATTTCAGGGCTGTCACCAACAATTTCTATTTCAGGGATCCCGTATAGGCTTTCATAAATTCTCAAAAATGGTACCTGACTTATTTTCAATCCAGCACAAACTGTGCAAACAAGATCCACACACACAGCATTTTTCCCGGCTATTAAATATCCATAATACCTTTTACTTCCTGAAGCAGGTCCATTTCCATCCATAATTTCAATTGCATCAACAAGATTAAAGACAACTCTTTTTTCAAGCACCCTGTACATCTCCACAACAAAATGATTAAACATTTCTGGTTCAGGAAACTGTGTATGTAAAAGTCCTTTGGGATAACCAGGAATAAGTCCATAAAGATTTTTCATAGCAACTGTCAGCACCGTGATATTATGAGTTTTGAATTTTGGAAGATTAAAAATTGGCTTACTCAGAGCGAAATCTGAAACCGGAAAAGAGACATTTCTTCCAGCAATACCAAGGTTAAAAACAGTACTTTTACCTTCAAGTTTAACAAGTTCTGCGTCTGTTTTCACTGCAACTTCTTTATAACCGCATGTTTCCCAGTAATATTCAATTGATTTTTGAGTATTTGGTGGACTATCGCCTATATAAACTGGCCGGGGCAGCATTTCAGAAAGAACTTCAAGCACTATCGGATGTGTTGTAACAGATTGTTCTGGACTTCTTGCTGAGAGCATATTTGGTTTGAGCAAAATACCAGAAGAAAAATCCGGTTGTAGCAGATTGAAAATCTTCTCAATGGCATTTCGGATCTTATCTTTTGAATAGTCAAAACATCTTACAATTGCAATTTTTTCTGTTATCAATGAAACCTAATCCTGTCTGGAGATAATAACTCGCTTCAGATATGGAGTTTTCACAGGATCATCTGTTGAAAGAATCACCCTGTACTGAATAAACCCTTTTTCTCAGATATTCAACGTCTCCCCCGAATTTTCAAAATAGGATTGTTTACTATTGTCAGGACCCATAAACTCAGACCGAAAAAGAAACTCTCTGGTTTTTCCTGTGCGTATTTGAAACTTAACGGATGTTCCAGAAGGAATTCCTGATTCCCACTCAATTTTATAAGTTCCAGGTTCAGAAATAGAATAAATAGCAGATTCCATAAAACCTTCTTTCACAACAGGAACTACCAGCACATATCCTTCTGGATGGGTTCCAATATAAACGCGACCCCTGCATACACAGGCAGATGTTGGCACATATGGAATCTGGAACATTTTGATACTGCTTGCCCATATCCTGTTT
>JAOAAW010000056.1 GCA_026418655.1 bacterium
TGGTTCGAGGTTCAAATCCTCGCCGGGCAGAATATCAAAACAAATGGAAATCAAAACGGCAGCAATTATACTGGCGGCTGGTCATGGAAAAAGGCTTGGTGGTAAAAACCAGAAAACACTCACCCGAATTCTTGGAAAACCACTTCTTACTCTACTTGTTGAAACATTGAGGAATTGCAATCCCGATAGAATTATTGTTGTCGTAGGGTTTCAAAAAGAAAAAGTTATGGAAGAATTGAAGGAAGAGTCAGTAATTTTTGTAGAACAACCACAGTTACTCGGTACTGGTCACGCCGTAATGATGGCTGAAAATGTCCTTTCAGATTTTGATGGAAATATTCTGGTTTTGTGTGGTGATGTACCATTTTTAACATCTGCCACAATAAAAAAACTTCAGGAAACCCACCAGAATACTCTTGCTGATTGCACACTTTTAACTGCTTTTGTCGATAATCCTTTTGGATATGGAAGAATTATACGAAACCAGAGAGGTGATGTTATAAAAATCATTGAAGAAATCAATGCGACTGAGGAAGAAAAACAAATAAAAGAAATAAATGCAGGGGTATATGTCTTTGAAAAATTTGCTTTATTTAATGCTCTAAAAAGAATAAAAATTGACCCCGTAAAGAAAGAGTATTATCTTACTGATGTGATTACATTATTTATGGCAGATAATAAAAGAATAGCATCCTGGACAACTCCTACGCCTGAAGAAACCATAGGAATAAATACACCCGAAGACCTAAAAAAGGCAGAAAAGTATTTTCTGAAATTGAGGAGTAAAATATGAATAATTGTCTAATTTTTACAGGAAATGCAAACAGACCCCTGGCAGAAAAAATCTGTAGTTTTCTTGAAAAATCCCTTGGTCAGATAGAAGTGTCAAGATTCAATGATGGTGAGATATCTGTAAAAATAGAAGAAAATGTCAGAGGTAAAGATGTATTCATCATACAATCAACCTGTCATCCTGTGAATGAAAACATTATGGAACTGCTTGTGATGCTTGACGCTTTCAGAAGAGCATCGCCACGAAGGATTACAGCTGTTGTTCCTTATTATGCCTATGCACGCCAGGACAGAAAGGATAGACCAAGAGTCCCAATTACAGCAAAACTTGTGGCAAACCTCTTGGTTGCTGCAGGTGCGCAGAGAATCTTGACAATGGACCTTCATGCTCCTCAGATACAGGGTTTTTTTGACATACCTGTGGACCATCTTTTTGCTGCACCAGTAATCATCAACTATTTGAAGAGCAAAAATATGAAAAATCCTGTTATTGTTGCTCCGGATGTTGGCAGTGTCAAAATGGCAAGAGCCTTTGCAAAAAGGCTAAGTTCGCGTCTGGCAATAGTTGATAAAAGAAGAGATGGACCTGATTCTGTAGAAGCAACCCATCTCATAGGAGAGGTTTCTGGCTGTGAAGCAATTATAGTGGATGACCTGATTTCCACAGGGAATACAGTAATAGAAGCAACAAAAGTTCTCCTTGAAAATAATGCTTCTCGGGTACTCGTTAGCTGTACACATCCAGTACTTTCAGATGACGCCGTTGAAAAACTTGAAAGGTCTGGTCTTTCTGAAATCATCGGCACTGATACTGTTCCACATCCTTCTCTGCCTGAAAAATTTACTGTTCTTTCGGTTGCAGAGCTACTCGGAGAGGCTATTAAAAGGATACATCTTGAAACTTCTGTTAGCTCTCTTTTTATCTAAATTAACCCATCGCAGGCTTTTTTCTATGGTTTGCCTTTTTTGAGCGCCATCTCAGTTTTCTCTTTTTTCTTCTCATTTTACCCCTCTTATTATTACTCTTATTATTTTATTGTACTTCTTATTACTGACGATGGCAAAATTTTTCAACATTCGTGTTTTTCAGGTATAATTGTTTATGAATTTTAAAAATTGAAAAGGAGACAATTTGCACTACCTTATCACAGGAGGCGCGGGGTTTATAGGTTCACATCTTGTTGATGCGCTTCTTTACAATCCCGAAAATCATGTAACTGTAATAGATGATCTGTCAACAGGTTCGATCGAAAACATAAAACATCATATAAAAAATAAAAGATTCCATCTCTTCATAGAAAGCATCTTAAACAACTATATTGTGGAAAATCTTTGTAGTAAGGTGGACTTTATTTTTCATCTTGCCGCTGCTGTTGGTGTTAAAACTGTACTTGAAAAACCTCTTGAATCAATAGAAATAAATATTCAGGGCTCAAAAAATCTTTTTGAAGCAGCTTCAAAATATAACAAGCCTGTGCTTTTTACTTCAACATCTGAAGTTTATGGAAAGAACGAGAAATCACCTTTTTGCGAAGAAGATGATATTGTAATAGGCAGTCCATCAATAAAAAGATGGGGATATGCTTGCAGCAAAGCACTTGATGAATTTCTCTGTCTTGCATATGCAGAAACAAAAGGACTGAGCATCAT
>JAOAAW010000050.1 GCA_026418655.1 bacterium
GAATTCAGGGGTCCATTTCTTCCAAAAGTAAATAACTGGATACAGGACAGAGACAGGTCAGGAGGAGCGCTGGTGGATAAGAACTCTCATCATTTTGATCTTATGACATGGTTTTTGGGTGTTAAGCCGCTTAGAGTTTGTGCTTTTGGAGGTACAAATGTTGTAAGGGTGATTAACACGGATAACGAGGTTGAAGACAATGCCTGTGTAATAGTTGAGTATGAAGGCGGATTCAGGGCATCATTGGTTCTCTGTATGTTTGCGCCGGATACAGCAGATTATGGATTAGAACTCGGAGTAATAGGTGACAAGGGTAGATTGGAAACAGAAGAATCAACCGGCACATTACATCTGTGGTTGAGGGAAAAACCCGAGGACATAAAGTGGAAACATAGAATGCCCGAGTTTATAAGAAAAAGTGAACATATTATTTATCATATTCCGAGAATTCAGGATGAAGGCGGACATAGTGGTTTTTTGCAAATACATCGTGCATTCTTTGACGCAATTCAAAAAAGGAAAAAACCACTTACAACGATTGAAAACGTTATTTATAGCACCCTGATACCGCTTGCAGCAGAGGAATCTATGAAAACAGGAAGGATAGTAGAAGTTGGATGATGGCTGTTTGTTATAGTCTTACGAGCAAAAAATGAGGAAGTAGATTATGATGTGGGGATATCTAAATCCGGTAAAGATAATTTTTGGTGAAGGTTGCATTTCAGATATTGAAAAGCATCTTGACACTGACCGTGTTCTTCTGGTAACAGATAAAATGCTGGCTCATTCAGAAATTCTAAGCAGGGTTGAGGATGCACTAAAAAATATGGATATTGTATTATTTGATAAAGTTCAACCAAATCCTTCTTCGTATATAGTGAATGCCTGCGGTAAACTGGCGAAGGATAACAATATTGAAATCATTCTTGGTGTTGGGGGTGGCAGCAGTATTGACACAGCGAAGGCATCAGCAATTGTTGCCTCAACAGGTATCCCTATAGAGGAATTTCTGAGTGGTGATAGAAAGATTGATACCCCTTGTGTCCCGGTGCTAGCAATTCCCACCACTTCTGGGACAGGAAGCGAAGTTACACCCATAGCTGTAATTACCGATGAAGAAAAAAATAAGAAACAACCGATTGTTTCTCAGTATCTCTTTCCAAAAGTTGCAATAGTAGATCCTGAATTGACATACTCTATGCCGCCAGAAATTGCTGCTTCGACGGGGATGGATGCACTTTCACATGGAATAGAAGGTTACTGGTCAAAAAATTCTATACCCATCACTGATGCATTCGCTATTGCCTGTGTAGAAAGAGTTTTACGATACCTGGAAAGAAGTGTGCGAAACAGAAATGATAGGAATGCTCGCAGAGAAATGTCTCTTGCATCCCTTCTGGGAGGATTGACATTTGCTATACCGAAAACAGCCGCTGTTCATGCGTGTTCTTTCCCTCTAACCCATAGATTTGGCATTCCTCATGGCACTGCATGCGGATTAACACTTGTGGCGTTTATAAAATTTAATTATAGAATTGTACAGGAAAAGATGAATTATTTGATTCGCTGCACTGGTTATGATTCACTTGAGAAATTCTGTGAGGATATTTCAATGCTTCAGAGAAATATTGGTCTACCCTGTAAACTTTCAGCATACGGGATAAAAAAAGAAGATATCGAAATTCTTGTTGAAGAAAGTTTTCATCCCAATATTTTGAATAATCCAAGAGAAGTTACAAAAAGAGATCTTTTTGAAATATACAGTGAAATTTTGTAAATGTTCACAATGAATGAAATTTTTTTATTCACTTTAATTTCCTGTACAGGAATGTTTATTCAATCATTTGTTGGTTTTGCGGGCTCACTTTTTGCAATTCCTCTTTTTTCTTTTTTCTTATCTCCAAGGGAAGCAGTTCCCATCTATAATCTTGTGATGTTGTTTGTAAACATTTTTTTAGTAATTGAATGTTTTAAGAACATTGCCTGGAAAAGGGTGGGAAAGATGCTTCTCGGCGGTATACCCGGAATTCCACTGGGTGCTTATATTCTTGCAACGCAACCAATTTATGCACTTCGGATATTTATATGTGTGGTAAGTATTGTTTTTGCTTTGCTTTTTCTTTTCAATGTGAAAATGAAAATAAGTGAAAATATTGCAACGAGCATTGGAATTGGCTTTTTAAGTGGGCTACTGGGTGGAAGTATTTCAGAATCAGGACCACCGGTGGTGATTTTTGGTCTTGCAAACGACTGGAAAAAAGACATTTTTCGGGCGACTTTGCTCGCATATTTTTTGTTTTTGTCTCTTACAGCTTCACTTTTTTTTATGTCTTTTTCCCTGTTTTCTAATAGGGCACCTATGATTTTTGTATCTGCCGCTATACCCACATTGCTTTTTGCTATACTCGGAATTTTTTTGAAAAACAAAACTGGCGAGAAATTATTTCGGTATTTTATTCTGACAGTGATTATTCTTGTGAGTTTGCTCGGCTTATTCTCAGCGATTTTAGCAAGGGGGGAGTAAAGGGGGAGTAAAATGAAAAAGAGTATCAATACCGGAGTTTTGCCTGATACTATAAAATTTGAAGATGGATTGAAAATAATTAGGGAGGCAGGATTTGATGCTGTTGAAATCAGTGCAGGAGAATCCGGATGTGTTCTTGATATAAATTGTGAAGAAAACAATGCCAGAAAAATCGCTGAAACTATAAGAAAAAATGGTCTTGAAATATCGGGTTTGTTTACCAGAGGATTGTTCGGGAAATTTCCTCTTTCAAGTCCAGATCCTGCAAAAAGAAAAAAGGGAGAAGAAGTACTTGAAAAAGCCATCAGGATTGCATACTATGTTGAAACCGATGCTTTGCTTGTAATCCCTGGAATTGTATCATTCTTTACAGGCGGTGGAGAAATTGTCAGTTATGATATAGTTTATAAAAATAGCCAGGAGGCAATTAAAAGATATGTTGAGATTGCTGAAAAACTTGGTGTCTATATCTGTATTGAAAATGTCTGGAATAAGTTTCTACTGAGCCCTCTTGAAATGAAAAGATATGTGGAAGAGTTCAATTCTGACTATGTAAGAATTTATTTTGATGTCGGTAATGTTTTATTCATTGGTTTTCCTGAAATGTGGATAAGAATACTTGGAAAATTGATTAAGAGGGTGCATTTTAAGGATTTCAAACTTTCTGTGGGAAATATAAATGGTTTTTGCGATTTGCTTGAAGGCGATGTTAACTGGCTTGAAGTTATGAAGGCATTAAAAGATATTAATTATGATGGATATCTCACAGCAGAGGTAGATTCTTATAAATATTGTCCAGAAAGTAAAATTTATAATACCTCCTTAGCAATGGACAAAATACTTGTATCAGGAAAAGTATGAAAAGGAGAATGTATGAAGGCTGACAACAAACTTGCGATTGAGGGCGGTAAACCAGTAAGAACAAAACCTTTTCCTTCGGTTAATAATATCTCTGGTAGAAATTTTGGAGAAGAAGAGATAATGTCGTCTGCAGCTGAATACAGATTCCTTAAAGAATGTTATCTGTTGTGAAAAGATTATAGCAAAATGATTTTTTGAAAAAAGGCTATAGAATCTTGCTAAATTCCTTTTTAATATATTGCAAAATAAAAATTATGTTAAGGAATGGTTTATAGCTCTTCAATTACCTCTAATTTATGTATGAATGCTCTGTTATTCATGTTCAGAATATTTTTCTATATAGTCACCTATTTCTTTATGCGCTAAGAGAAATTCATCTGCATCTATGTAGTGCTGATTTCTGTTCAAAAAAGACATGTCCCATTTTTCAAGTAGTGCTCTACCTTCCTTTGCTGCCGCAGGATTTTTTTGCTCAAGGAGTGAAATTGTCTCTTCAAACTTTTTAATATAAAGATAACCCTGAATTGCCTCTGTGATTGCCATCTGTCTCATTGAGGAAACAATATAAAACTTAGCATTTTCTGAACCTTCATAGTTGGAATAATACCCCGGATATTCTTTCGGTGGGTATATAACAAATTCTTCACCCAGACCGTCATAGGAGTCCATCTTATACCAGGGATTGCCTTTGTTCCAGTAAACCCAGAGGTTATACGCATAATAGCCAAAACCTGTTTCTTTCCAATGGTAAACATCCCAGATGGTTTTCCATACTGTATGCAAGGGATTCTGGAAAACAAGATTCTTTGCATTATCATAATGCCATACAGGCACATTGAATTTCCTCAAAACTTCCCAGAATGGTCTATTTGTATTTGGCGCACCTGCAGGAGAATACCCATCAAGATAGGGCACAAGTGCTTCTATGGTTTCTGGTCTGTTGATCGTGGTCATAATCTTGATACCATGTTTTTTTGCAATCTTTGCAATGCTTATCCAGTTGTCTAAATCTTCCTTGCTGGGTTCATCTAATACCTTATACCATATGATTTCCTGCCATCCTTCTTCCTGTAATACCTTAGCCATGCTTTCCATTACTACATCAAGTGCAACCATATCATACCTTTGCGGACATTGAGATACTATAATAAATTTAATTCCTTCATCCATCATTACCTTGACCGTTTCCTTAAAAAAGGAGGCGTCACACTGCAATTTTCCGTCCTTACGAGAAACAACAAACCATGGGGGTATGCCAAAAGCTGCCATAGTGCAGCTTGTTATTCTGTGTTCTATAAGATTTCGACAGAGCATTCTAACAGATTCAAAATATTTTTCCCTGTCTACGATATCAAATGCAAGGCGACTTCCTTTGATACGCTCCCTCAAATAACCGGTATATACTCCCAGCACAGTACATGAATCAACATATGGATGAAGGAGAACGCTTGTTCTGGTTGGTATTGAAAAATTCCTAACATTTACTTTCATCGGGAGATTTATACTTGTTTTCCCATCATTTATTGTGATTTCTCCATTATAACTGCCACTTTTAAAACTCTCTGGTAAATCTATTGTTATCCAGAACGGGATTGTTTCAAAATCTCTCACATTATTGAAACTGATTGTGTTCTTATTACCAAAGTCAACTATCGGATCAGGGAAAAAACTGGTTTTTATAGCTTTGCTATAGCTGTAGGGCGAGATGTCAACATATTCCACTCTGCCAGTTTTTATAAATGGTTGCATTTCTTTAAGATTTACTGTGATACTTACATTCTTGATTTCATTTAAGATTGGGAAAATGGCTAACTGAAAAGACCTGCGTTCTCCTTTAGCCATTTCCATGACAATTTCAGTTGTAATTTTACCTTTATAAGGAATGTCTTTATAAAATCGCGTATAACCATGAGAAAATGTAAAACCAAAGTTAGGTAATTTTTTTAATCCGAGCTTTGATTGAATTTCAGAAGCAATCTGAATATGATTGTTCAGCAATTCAGCTTTTCTAAGCCGGGAGTGTAATTTTTCATATTCGTTCCTGTTTATTGTTTTGCCGGTAGATATAAGGTTTTTAATTCTTTCATTTTCTTTCAGGATTTCTTCGAGATACGGAGAAAATATTTTCTTTGTTTCCTGCCTCATTCTGTCGTATTCCTGTAATATTTCTTTTGTTCTTTTTTCCAGTTCCCTTATTTCGTTAGCCTGAATGATTCTCTGATCAAAAAAAGAAAACGCAAGTTTCCCGAAATCCTCAAGAGAATGAAAAGATGATGCAGGAAAAAGACCCGATGTTTCTGCGGGGTTATTATTTTTTGCTGGATAGGTTCTAAATACTTTGATCAGCCATATGTCACCCTTTTCTGGTGGATTGCTCACATTCCATGTTTTGAAATTAGAAAAATCTATCTCTACCAGAACCTCCCAGTAATCATTTTTTACATTTGTTTTCACCTGCCATCTTGCATCAAATTTAGGGTCAAGATTTCCAATAACTCTAAATCCTTTTGCATCCCATTTATTTCCAGCAAAATCAACCACAAATTGCAGATATTCTTCTCCCTTTTCCGATACATCCGGGGATAAAGAGGGCGAAAGGAATATTTCTATTGCATCACCACCATATACTTTTTCTTTCTTTACCAGTTTTGAGGTGTCATAAGTTTCAAAACATTTCACCCCGATATATAAATTTTCACTGTTATACCCGAATTTCACAAAGGTTTTATTCTTAATCTCTGGCTGTTTTTCGTTGAGTCGACCAAATGTATATATCTCGGCATTTTCCCAGGCAGGATCATCAAAGGAAGCAGGTTTCCTTTCAAGTAATTTCGCAATCACACAATTTTCGGAACCTGTTGATTGCGTTGTTAAAACGCATAATAATGTGAATACTAAATATCCTGCATATTTTTCAAAGGACATGATGATCTCCTGTGATGAAATTTATTTCCAGTTGGTTAACCACTCCCATCCGTTTCTTTGAGAACCGAGTTGAATGTATTTTTCCCATGATAGCCAGCTTACATGGCCATCTGTCCACAGCATATTACAGCCATTATCATGCCTTGGAGACATGGAAGTGGGTTTTGTGCCATCATCATTGCATACAGTCCAGGGAGCAAAAAGAATGTGCGGGCCTTTTATGTCCATTATCGCCGGAATAATCTCTTTGTTTTTCATTGTTTTAATGTTAGGCATAGTAATCCACCCCTTACTAACTGAAACTGGGTCATTCAGCTCGCTGTTCATACCGTAATGACCAGAAAACCTCTTTCCATTTGCAAGCATCAAAGTATGTGTTGGGGTTTCTTTATCGGCAGAAGGACAAGAGAGCGCTGAATATTCCTTTAAATATTTCGGAAACAGCAATGCGGGCCAGCGGGTGGGAGGTGGAAAATAACCGCCATTGTCCTCACAATATAGCATGAGTGCCTGCCCAATAAGCTTGAGATTATTTGCACAAACTTCTTTTGGATCATTACTGCTGGTTTTTGTTTCCTGGGAAGAAACTTTAGCCACAAGACAGAGAATTAGAAGAAACATCCCACAACTCCACATAAAAATTACTGACTTTTTCATAATTCCTCCTTCGTTAATGAGTTATGTAAATATCAATCATTGTAATTCCATGGCGCAAGAAAGCGATACCCAGTATTCCAAGCACCCACAATTTTTGTAACAAGATGACGGAATTGATTCCATGATAACCACTCAGTGTGGCCATCACACCAAACGATATTGCCCCCACCAGAATGTCTATTTGAGAAACTAAACACGCTTACTGGTTCAGAATAAGTTCTTTCGGTCCAGATGACATTGGGTTCTATTGTTGCTGCTGCTCCTTTAATATCGCAGAACATGAGGACTTCACTGGCTTTTTTTACCTTATCTACCCTTGGCGGTTTAATGCCTGATCCAGGATTATTCAAAAGAGAATTGTATCCATAATCACCGGGATAATATGTTAAATCTGTAAAGGTTCGTGAAGTATAAGGATCTCCTTTTCTGGTGGGGCAATCAAAAATTTGCTTATAATTGGGAAGATATCTTTCAAGTACTCTCTGAAAAAGAGCAGTCGGTGGTGCCCAGCCATCATAGTCAGTAGCATACAGGGTAACACTTAATCCCAGTTGTTTAAGATTGTTAATACAAACAGCTGCCCTTGCTCTTTCCCTTGCTCTACTGAGGGCGGGTAATAACATGGCTGCAAGAATAGCAATTATAGCTATTACAACAAGCAACTCAATTAGTGTGAATCCTCTCTTTTTTATTTCTTCCATTTTTTCCTCCTTTTACCCATCGGGTTTCAGCCCCTGGTCTGTTTCAAGGGGCTTTACAAGCGTTTTTTATCTTTGTTTCACCTCCTTTTTTGTGTTTTTTATATAGCCATAGCCACATGATTCGCGTATGATAAGCTTAGGTTCAATTGTGATTTGAAAAATTTCTTTCTTTGCTTCTTTCTTTTCAATTTTATTCAGGAGTATTTCAACAGTTTTACCTGCGATCGCTTGTTTATTTTGGTCGATTGTTGTTAATGATGGAGTGAAATATTGTGCTTCCTTTATATTGTCAAACCCGACTACCGCGATATCCAATGGTATTTTCAACCCTTTTTCTTTTATCGCTCTAATGGCTCCGATCGCAGCCATATCATTCATCGCAAAAACAGCCTCAGGTTTATCATCAAGTGATAGTAATTTTTTCATACCTTTATACCCATCTTCATAGGTACCGGAACCGTGAATTATCCAATCTTCTTTAAAAGGTAAACCATTTTTTAAAAGGACATCTTTGTAAGCAGTTATTCTTTCCTCATCATATGTGTATTTTGGATGACACAGATACGCTATCTTTCTGTATCCTAATTTTAACAGATGTTCCATCAGAGCCACTGCACCCTTATATTTATTACATGTCACAAACTCTTCCGTACAATCCTCTTCAAAATCAGTTTTAACAGGCTTAGCCTGCAAAATATAGGGTATGTTCTTCTTTTTCAAGAGTAATCTTGCCTTATAGGACACGACATAATTACTAATTACCCCATCAACTCTTCTTCTGATGAATGTCTCCATTATTCTTTCTTCTTCATCTTCTATATTCATCTCTGGGTTAGCATTTAGGGGGAAACCGAAATATCCGTTTTCCCTTAGTTGATTTTGCATTTCATTCAAAAGTTCAAAGTGAAAACTTCCAGGAAAAGGTGGCAGGATAATTCCTATTGTATATGATTTTCCAATCACAAGACTTCGACCAATTTCTGAGGGATAGTAGTTTAATTCCCTCGCCACTCTTTTTATTCTTTCTCTGGTTTCCTTTTTTACTTTGGGAGAATCCCTCAGAGCCAGAGAAATAGTCATCTTGGATACTTTCAAAAGTTCTGCTATTTCTTTTTGTGTAACCATTTTATCGATAAAATTTTATAATCATCTTTTTTATCCTCTATAAATAATTTTAAAGCATAAAAAATTTTTTGTCAAGTTTTTTATCGGTAAAAAAATAAGTCAAGGTTAAGTTAGCTCAAAATATTGTAATCAACATGTTTTTCCCGTATTTTTGCGATGTACTTAAAATGGTGTAAAATCCATTTGTGAAATTTTTTATAAACAGGGGGGATTTATGGAGATTATTTCTATGAAAGTTGAAAAGCCTGAGAATATTAA
>JAOAAW010000199.1 GCA_026418655.1 bacterium
TCAGCCATTCCCTGAGCTATTTCTCTTTCTGGAAGTGTCTTAAGTGTGCCAAAATCCATTACGACAAAATATGGTTGATAGAAGGCGCCTATAAGGTTTTTACCCCAGGGTAGATTTATTGCTGTTTTTCCACCGATGGAAGCATCAACCTGAGCAAGCAAGGATGTAGGTACGGAAACAAATCTGATTCCTCTTAAATAGATTGCGGCAATAAAACCCGCAAGATCACACACAACCCCACCTCCAAGGGCAAGAATAATATCACTTCTGTCCAGACCAAAATGAGAACATTTTTTAATTAAATCGTATGTGACATCAAAACTTTTTGACGCCTCACCAGGTTTTACAGTAACCACATCAACTTTTTTTCTGCAACTGGACAAACTTTTAAAAATCTTTTTCCCATAAAGACGCCCAACATTTTTATCTGTAATAATCAGAACCTTTTCACCGGATGCGTGTTTTTTGAATAAATCTCCAATTTTTTCTGTCGGATAATCCAAATAGATTGGACATATTCTGCCTCTATGTGTAACATTTATTATCTTTGTCATTTTTGTCCTCTATTAAGTGCATTCATTTAGGATTATAACATAATTTTATTATTAACTTAAGAAAGGAATGTTGTATAATAGATAACGGAGAAAAAATGAAATTCAAAGTCAGGAAGACAAATTCACTAAGAGGAACTGCTTTTATACCTGCGAGTAAATCCCATACGATTAGAGCTGTTATCATTTCATCTCTCGTTGAAGGTGAATCTAAAATTCTAAACCCGCTCAATTCCCTTGATACAAAGGCAGCTGTAAATGCATGTATAAATTTAGGAGCTGAAATTAAATGCGAAGAAAATTGCTGGATCGTTAAAGGTTTTGGCAAAAAACCCAAAAAACCTAAAAATACTATTGACCTTATGAATTCAGGTACATCATTCAATCTCATATGTGGTGTTGTTTCCCTGGGGAACTTTGAGGTTATTCTTGATGGTGATGAATCCTTGAGATCAAGACCCGTGGAACCTTTACTTGCATCCCTTAGAGAACTTGGAGCACAGGCAATATCCATCAAGGGAAATGGTAAACCACCTGTGAAAATAAAGGGGTCCATAACTGGGGGTAAAACGAAAATTAATGGCATCAATTCGCAGTTTGTTTCATCTCTTCTCATCGTCTGTCCACTTATCGAAAATAGCACAGAAATAACCGTTGAAAATCTTTGTGAAAAACCATATGTAATGATGACATTGAAATGGCTTGATGAACAGAAAATAAGATACGAAACCAATAATGAACTTGATTACTTTTTTATCCCTGGAAAACAATCTTACGTACCTTTTGAGAAAAAAACACCTGGAGACTGGAGTTCTGCAACATTTCCTCTTGTTGCTGCAGCCATTACAAATTCAGAACTCTCTGTAAAAGGATTGGATATTGATGATGTGCAAGGGGATAAAAAAATTATTGATTATCTGAAGAATTTTGGATGCAATGTTATTGAAGAAACGGATGGAGTTAGGATTTATCCCGGGAGATTGAAAGGCGTGGAAATTGATTTAAATTCTACCCCGGATGCACTGCCAGCGTTAGCGGTTGCAGGTTGCGCAGCTGAAGGGATAACAAAGCTGTACAACGTGCCTCAGGCAAGAATAAAAGAGACAGATAGAATTAAAGTCATGTCAAAAGAGCTATCAAAAATGGGCGCAAATATACAGGAACTCGAAGACGGATTGGTGATAGGTAAAAGTTCTCTGCGAGGTGCTGAGGTTGATGGGCATGGTGACCACAGAGTGGTTATGGCCCTTACTCTCGCAGGACTCATAGCAGAAGGTGAAACTAAAATAAGAACAGCAGAATCTGTAGCAGTTACGTTTCCGGATTTTTTTAATATGATGAAAAATCTCGGCGCTAATCTTGAATTGGAAGAATAGAAAAATTAACCAGAAGATAGAAGTTGTTGAATTCTATCGGCGGTTTCCTCTGGAGAAAATGAAGAAGTGTCAATTATCCTGTCTGCATATTTTGAAAAGTCATGCTCTTTAATAATCTGTCTAATCTGAGCTAACGCGTTCTGTCTTTTTAATAAATCTCCACCTTCTTTCCCAGGATGAAGCCGTAAAAGAATTACCGAAGGTTCTGCAGTAAGCCAGATTATAATACCATTATTTTTTAAAAGATACCTATTTTTATCACATGCTATAACATCCGGTCCAACAGAAATCACACAATCTTCAGTACTCGCAATATTTTCAACAATACTATTTTCAAGTCTTCTCAGATAATCAATCCCTTTGATTTGAGATATATGTGCGATTCTATCTTTTTCCTTTTCCTCTATAATTTTCTCAATATCAAAAAATTTTCTACTCAATCTTCTCGATAGGATTTCTCCTGCTTCCTTTCTCCACGTCCCATTGAAACCAGCAAGAATTATTTTCATGGTCTTTTAATTTTAAAAGCATCTATTGCCTTCTTCATTGCCTCGATTGGAGCTTCTAAACCAGTCCATAGAGTAAAGGATATAGCACCCTGAAAAATAAGCATTGAACAGCCATCAAGAAATCTCAATTTTTTCTTCTTAGCATAAAAAACCAGAGCAGTCTCTCTGTTATAAACAATATCATACACAAAAATATCTTGGCGAAGATTTTCAGGATCGACTAACATAATATCGTCATATCTCATTCCGACAGATGTTGTATTGACAACAAGGTCTATCTTTTTCCAGATACTAGAATCATTTCTTTTTTCAAATGGTACCACTTCAATGTTTTCAAATCCAAAGTGCCCAGACAGATGTTCTTTCATCATTTTGGCTTTTTCCTCTGTTCGATTACATATGAAAATTTCTGATATTCCGGATCTGACAAGAGCTCCTGCAATAGCATACGCTGAACCCCCTGCTCCGAATAAAAATACAACCTTATTTTCTGGAGCGAATTTTCCATCTTCCTTTAAAGAGCGCAAAAATCCTGGGCCATCTGTAGTATAACCTTTTAAAACACCATTCTCGTTTACTATGGTATTACATACCTGCAAAACTTTTACTTCCTCGTCACAAAAATCAAGGTATTTTACTGTTTCCCTTTTATGAGGAATGGTTATGTTTACACCTTTTATAGAAAAAATTCTGATACAATCAATTGCAGTTTTAAGATTTTCTGGACCTACCTCAAAAGGTATATAAACCCAGTTAAGTCCATAAAAACGGAAGGCAGCATTTTGAAAAACAGGGGAAAGTGAATGTTTAACAGGATAACCAAAAACTCCAGTCAAAATAGTTTCTCCGTTAATTTCCATATTTATATTTTACACTTCCATAGTAACAAAACAAAATGACACACTATCTTTTAAAAAGTCTTTCTCATTGACAGGATACGTGAAATCTTTAAAATATAAATCAAGCATCCAATTATGAACTTCATAATATAGGGAGCAAAGGTGAGAAGGATTGCAATCATAAATCAAAAAGGTGGTTCTGGAAAAACCACAACTGTTGTCAATGTCGGTGCGGCAATAGCAGAAGCCGGTTATAAAGTTCTATTAATTGACTTAGACCCGCAAGCCCATACAACAATACACCTTGGTTTTGAACCGTTTAAGCTGGAAAAATCTATTTATGATGTCCTTGTAAATGAAGTTCCCATTGATGAAATTATTATGGAAACCCACCAGAAAAACCTTTTTTTAATCCCTGCCAAAATCGAGCTGGCAAGTGCTGAAATCGAAATGGTCAATACTATAGGAAGAGAAATTGTTCTCAGAGAATCACTAAAAAAATCAAAAAATTCTTACCAATATATTTTTATAGATTGTCCACCTTCTCTTGGACTTCTAACATTGAATGCCTTAACAACAGCTTCAGAGGTTATTATACCAATTCAGGCTGAATTCTTTGCCCTTGAAGGCTTGACAAAACTTGTGCAAACGATACAACTGGTTGCCGAAAGAATAAATCCAGCAACCCATATTTCAGGTGTTCTAATTACAATGTATGACAAAAGAAAAAATATATGTAAAGAAGTGGCTGAAAAAGTAAGAAAACATTTTGGCAAAAAAGTTTTCAAAACAAAGATTAGAGAAAATGTAAAACTCGCTGAAGCACCAAGTTTCGGTCAAACCATATTTGAATTTGCTAGCAATTCGCATGGTTCAGAAGATTATAAAAAACTGGCAAAAGAAATCATAAACGGAGGAAGGAATGAAAAAAAGCGGACTTGGAAAAGATCCACTTAGTTGGATAAGTTCTACCTTACCGGAAAAGAGAAGATCTAAAGTAGATCAAAAACTAGGCAGACAAATACCTAAATTTCAAACCTTTGAAATAAGATTAACTGTCCCTTTTTCACAGCATCATCTCGTTTTTCTTGATCAAATGCAGAGAGAAATTCTCAAAAATAGAAGCAGAGAATATAAAAAGGAAAGAATTACAAAAAATTCGATTATAAGGGCCTGCGTTGAAGCATTCAAAGATGTTCATATAAATCTAAAAAATATTCCGGATGAGAAAACATTATTGCAAAGATTGAAGGAAAAAATTAAATTATGACACTCAGACTTCATAACTCCACAAGTCCTGAAATGTTTCTCGCCTGCGGCAACATTTTATTCTGTTTTCATGAATCATAACCTCAGCCGATCTTGGTCTTCCATTATAATTTGAACTCATGGAAAAACCATAGGCACCAGCTCCAAAAACTGCAATCAGATCGCCTGGTTCAAGGTTATGAGGTAATAACCTACCCTTACCAAGAAAATCACCGGTTTCACATACTGGGCCAACAACGTCGTATAAAACCATCTTTCCTTTTTTT
>JAOAAW010000018.1 GCA_026418655.1 bacterium
ATCTTACACCATGCTGGCTGCAACATCTTTCTACTTCTTTACAGGATTCATCCGGATAGAAAGGATGAATCTGAATGCCAGGAATATAGAAATCAGGATATCTATCCCTTATTGAAAGTGCAGTGTCATTAAGTTTTCTAATTACATTAAATGATGCAGGATTTCTTACAACAGGAGCACCACATGCCTTTGAAATGCCAGCCCTTTTCAAATCTTCAAACTGTTTTTTTATGCTACCAGAACACTGATACCAGCCGAAATCAGTTTGCCTATCAATGGCAGGATGGATATGGCAATCAATAATCTCAAAATTACTCATCTCAATTCATTCCTGTGGGCTGAAACTTTTCTGAATGCATCAATTATCTGCTGCAGATATTCTTCGTCAAATTCAATATCTCTCATGGGGCTGATGGATATTCTTTCAAAAAGTACCTTTTCAGCCACAGGATAATCCTCTATGTTATATTCAGGGTGGTTTTTTACAAAGTGATGCCATATGGCTTTTCCTGGATGGTCATCATTATCAGAAAGCATTGGCTGGCGTACAAGCGGAATATATCCAGGTCTCCCTGATCCTGCTTCAATTCCCTCTGCCTGAAGTGCTTCAATAATTCTTCTTCTCGATATTCCTTTAAAATATTCAGGGTCAAATCTTATCAGAAAGTTTAACCAGCCGAGTTTGGTTACATAAGGAGCAACATAGGGACCTGCAAATCCTTCTATCTTATCAAGCCCATCACTTATGTAGGAACAGTTTTTTATTTGCAATGCATTTCTTTCATCAAGATATTTGAGTTCAACAAGAGCCATCGCTGCTGCGAATGGATGAATTCTGTATTTAAATCCAGCATTCATAAAAGGTACAGTTTCAGTGTTGCCTTTATATCTATCGTATTTTGAAGAAAGTAAAGAAAATTTTTCATAATGGCCGAGAATAATTGCCTGTTCAAAATACTCCTTATTATCAGTGTTTAAAATGCCTGCTTCTCCGCCGGTCATCAGTTTACTTCCCTGCAAACTGAAGCATCCAATATCACCGAGAGAACCTGTTTTTCTACCTTTATATTCACAGCCATGAGAATGGGAGGCATCTTCAACTACTGCAAGTTTATATTTTTTCGCAATTTTATTGATTTCATCCATATCAGCAGGATGACCATAACAGTGTGTAACACAGATTGCCTTTGTCCTTGAGGTGATTTTTTCTTCAATTTCAGCAGGGTTGATGTTTAAGGTTAATGGATCTATGTCGCAGAATATGGGTATGCCTCCTGCACAAATAATCGGTGTAACTCCAAGATGCCATGTATGAACACTTGTTATTATTTCATCTCCTGGTTTTTCAATAACAGAAAAAAATGCGCTGTGTAAAGTGGCAGTGCCATTATTCATTGCGAGAGCATATTTTGTACCGGTATACTGTGCCCATTTTTCTTCAAGTTGTGAAACAACAGGAGATGAAGATATTTCTCTCTTCGCAATAAGATGTGAAACTATCTGAATTTGTTCTTCCAGCATATTCTGAAAAAGTGCAGATTTCCGGGGTTGTTTTCTTATTGCTTTTTGACCGCCACTTATGGCAAGAATACCCACAATGTATCCTTTTCGAATAGTTTGATTATAACATAGTTTTTGGTATGGTTATCATACAGGTGGTATTTACTTCTCTGTTCTACTTCTTCTTGACCTTCTGAATTTCACCAGTTTGATAATATTGCTATTATTTGTTCTGGTATAAACAAACTCATCAATCATCTGTTTGACAAGGTGTATTCCCATCCCACCAAGTGCTTCTTCCTCTTCTTCTTTTGCCATCTCTTTGCTGTTGAGTTCAAGTGGATTGAAGGGAATGCCTGCTACTTCAATCGTAACAACGACTTTATCAGGCTGTCCATCCCATCCTATCTTCATTTTCCCCATTGAACTGTCATATTTTCTGAACTGCATAATATGAGAGCATATTTCATCTGTCACAAGTAATAGTTCCCATGCCTTCCTTGAAGCAAGATGTGCCTGTTTGATTCTTTCTTGTAGAAAATCAGAGATGAGACTCAGGTTTTCCAGGATTGGTAGGACTACGATTTCGTCTTTCATTGGTACCTTTCTGTGAGCATAACAAAAATTTTTTACACTATATTAAAATATATTTTTTCAATCTCTGCAACCATTTTTTCAACAGAAAATTCCTCAGATACCATCTTTTGGCCTATTCTCCCCATATTTTTTGCTATCTGTGGGTTTTCAATAAGAAACCTTAATTTTTTTTCAAGAGTTGTTTCATCTTTTGCAGGAACAAGAAATCCATTTACACCATCTTTAATTACTTCTTTAGCCCCATCAGCGTCAAACGCAATAACCGGGCTACCTGCAGCAAGAATCTGCACCACCGCTCTTGGCAGGCCTTCTCTTAAACTTGTATGAACTCCGATGTCAATAATAGAAGCATAAAACGGAATTTTTTCAGGCTCAACAAGGCCAGTAAAAAAAACCCTTTGTTTTAAATCATGTTCTTCAACGAACCTCTCAAACCTATCGCGTAATATTCCATCTCCAACAAGCAGAAGATATGTATGAGGATAATCCTTTGCGATTCTAACAAAGACCTTCAGCAAGTATTCCTGTCCTTTTAAGGGGAAAAGCCTGCCTATCATTCCAATCAGTATTTGATTTTCCTTTATACCAAGATTTTCTCTGCTTATATGTCTTGTTTCATTTGCTTTTTGATATTGTTCCACATCAAAGCCGCTTCTTATCACGCAACTGTTTTGTCTTTTTCCTATTCCATGGTTCAGGTATCTTTCAAGGATTACACTGCTGACGGAAATAAAGCAATCTGTGAAATAACCGGCAATCTTTTCAACAATTACATACATAAATTTTGCTATCGCTGGTTGATATGGATAGAAACTTGGTCCGTGTAAAGTATGAACAACCTTTGATTTTCTTGAAAAAACTTTTGCTGCAATCCTTCCAAGGATTCCTGCTTTTGCACTGTGGGTGTGAATGATGTCGAATCTGCTTTTGCGAAAAATTATCCCTAACTTTAAAAAAGCAACTGTATCATGCCAGGGGCTTATGTTTCTGATGAGTTCAGGTATAACGATAAACTTTATTCCACTGCGTTTTATAACATCTTCCATACTACCTTCTGATCCTTTTGAAGGGCCTGATATTATGCAAACATCGTGTCCACGGTTCTTTAAGCCAATAACTGTGGAAAGTGTATTTTCCTGCGCTCCGCCAATGATCATTCTGGTAATAACATGAGCAATTTTCATTTCACGGATATTTTAACTGTATGTAAAATCAGGGTCAATCATAATTCTATAGACAGCAAGAGAAAATATGGTCAGATGTCTGTAAATAATATGTGAACATTATAAAGTACCGGTTAATTATTTTTTGCCGTAATATGTTTATTATTGTATGAGTAGGACGTAATGAAAGTTGATAAAAAAATCCAATTTTTGTCATATGTTTC
>JAOAAW010000074.1 GCA_026418655.1 bacterium
GAGATGTGTATAAGAGACAGACCGAACACTGGGTGGTTAAATGAGCGTTATGGTTATATAGCTTCGGGTGTATGGAAATGTCCATCTTGCAGGCAGATCGGATCTGGAACATACGGCGTTGTTTATAGTTTTTCTCCTGCTGTTCATGCTTGGATTATGGGGTATGGTGGAAACACAAAACTCAGCAGAATTAAGAGGCCAGATAAAATAGCTTTAATACTGGATGCTACTGGCAATTACACTGTATCCCCGTATAATAGGTATGATGATTATGGTTCCAGTGTTCTCTACTGTCCGCTTTGCACTCCAGGATACTGGAATTATCCAGGTCCCGGAAGTGATTCAAGAAGTGCTTCAATAAGACACTCCGGTGGGTCAAATGTGTGTTTTATAGATGGGCATGTTGAATATAGAAACTGGAGGGATTTGAAGACCAATAAAGATGATATTTTCGGGCACTTTTCCTTATAATGTGGCTAATTCAGCCTGGGTGCGAATTGGCGGTGGAATTTTTCTGTAATTTTCATATATGTGGCTTCCTGGCTTGAGTTAATGATGAATTGGATAAATTGATGAAGTACCGACAGTGGAAACGGTTGTTATTAGTAAAAAAATGGAGAGAAAAAATGTGGATTTTTAGCATGCTGACAGTTCTACTATTATCTGGATGTGCTTTTGCACAAAGCGGAAGTATATATACAGTAGAAAATGCTTTTCAAGAGATATACTCAAAGTTTTCAAAGTCGGGTATATCAGACACAGGCATCCAGGATAATCAGGTTATTGATGAACTAAAAAAACTTTCACAAAGAGAAGATGTTTCATCGGTTGTCAGGGCAAAATCATACATATTGCTCTGTTTGTCTTACATTTTTCAAAATAATCTTTCATCTGCGTACAACGAGATATTAAAAGCGATTCCTGTAATGGAGAAGTCAACTGTCCAGGGACAGGACACCACTGTTTTTTCCAGAATGAAAGCAAGTATAGAAAAAAATATAGTAAAAGATTATCAGGGTTTAATAAAGATGCCGGAGTTTAGCGGAAACGCAAGACAGATTGTAGGAAAAATTAATTTTTTGATTGAGGGTAGAGAAAATTTTGAGAAAAGTGTTGAACAATGCAAACAGAAGTATAAGCCAATCTTGAAGGCAGCGATTGAAAGTTTGATAAAGGAAAATAAACTTGAAGGCTCTGAAGCAGAAAATTTAAGAAAACAGCTTGAGCAGAAATATTTGAGCAAGATAGAAAAAGATGGATACTTTCTTATATGTGATTTGAAACAGGATTTCTGGCAGTATTTATTTGAGAAACTCTTTTCTGACTGATGGAGGCAATAATGAGTCGATCAGGAGTGTTGATGGTTTTTTTTATTTTTTTGTTCGGCGGGATTGTATCTGGTTATGAAGCGCCCGGCTATGGAACAAGATATTTTACGCCAGCGGAATATGTGGTAACTCCTCATATTAAGTGGCTGAAACCATCTTTTCAGCCACCATTGAAGGTTCTCTTTCTTGCTTATAGATTTTATGGTGGGATGAGGGAGATAGTAGAAGTTTCCCAGAGGATGGATATTAAGTATGATGTTTTTGCTTCAGATACTGTTGCCAATTATCTTATGCCTCATTACGGTACTCCTCAGGGGATAACAACAGAATTATACGACAGAATTTTTAAAGAAAAAATTTCAGGTAATTATGATCTGATTGTTTCAGGAATTAGCTGGAAGATGCTTCCATTATGGGCAAGGTATGAGATATTGAAAAAGGTTAAAGAGGGAACAAATTTCCTGATTTACCTTATATCTCCGCAGGATAAGGATGAATATCTTACCCGTGCGACATCAAAACCAATACAAATAAACACACGTTTTGTCTTTCCCTATAAGGCGTTGCCAGAATTTGAGAAGTATTCAAGTTTTAATGAGTTTTTAACAAAAAGCGTTTCCGGGTATTCTTTTGGCAAGGGTAAAATTTTCATTATCAATACCTATGCAAGAGGGCCTGGTTCTATGCAGCTTTTAACTCCTGTGAGAACAAAAAGTCCTTTGGATGCTGATTACATCGAATATGATTACTACCTTGCCTTTATTATAAAGTGCATGCTTCTTGCATCCGGTAAAGAGTCAGATTGTAAACTTATAGGTCCTGATTATGTAAAATTTGATTACGGCAAACCCATAAGTTTGAATTTAAGTGTGGAAAGTCAGAAAGATAGAAGTATTGGTTGTACATTTGTTGTAAGAAAAAAATCAGGTGATGAGGTTCTCACTGGTGAAAAAGCCGTTAGAACTGATGTGGGGAAAAGTGACTTTGTGATAAATCTTGGAGATATTCCGGCGGGGTCCTACTATGTAGATGTATGGCTGAGAGAAAGAGGTAAAGTTATTGACTTCGGGAGTTCTTATCTTGAAGTTGTATCGCCTCAGGGAATTGAAAGGATTGACATAAGTAAAAGTTATAGAAAGCAAGACAATATAAATGGAAAAATTGTTTTGAATCAGGAACCTGAACCAGGTTTAATGCTAAAAATTCAGCACAGGGATAATTTTGGTAGGATATTACAACAGAAAACCATTCCTGTGTCTTCTAAGGAAACAAGTTTCAACTTGCCGCCCGCGGGTTACCTTACAGCGATAAATCATATAAAGATGCAGCTTTTAAAAGATGGCAAAATCATAACTGAAAAGGAACAGAAGTTTTCAATTTCAGACATAGAGCCGAAAAATGATTTCAGAACAATAATGTGGTGTGCTCCTGTGGACCCTATGTATCCGCCCCTGCATTTATATAATTTTTATCAAAGATCAGGCATTGATACAATATATCCTCAGTATTCCGATGTAATTCCTCTTGCAAATCTTAACTTTGTTGGTATATGCGAGTCAGCAGCACGGTTTTTTTCTGATAACAAATCTCCGAGAGACCCATCAGATCATATCAGAGTGCCCTGTCTCAGTGATCCTGAAACCCTGAAAAAAATTGCTGATGGTTTGAATAAGGATATTGACAGAATGAAAGATTTTTCTGTTTGCGAATTTACAATGGGAGATGAACTGTTTTTTTCATCCACCGGTCACGAACTGTGTTTCAGTCCCTATTGTATTAAGAGATTTCAGGAGTTCATTCAACAGGAATACAAAACCATTCAAAACCTTAACAAGGAGTATAACTCAAATTACAGTTCATTTTCAGATGTAAAACCAGTAACCTATCAAGATGCAATGAAAAACCCTGATTTAATTCCTCTATGGGTTGACTATAGAAGGTGCATGGAAAGTGTTTGGGCAGATTCATATAAATATGCTGCCGATGTTATACGGAAAAAGATTCCCCATGCGAGAGTGGGATATGAAGGGACAGATGCTGAATTAAACACATTCAAGGCAACTGACTTTTATAAAATAATGAATGCTATAAATATAAATGGTTGTTATACCAGACCATTTATTGATTATGCAATCAAGGATTTTGCACAGCCAAACAGTTTACTATCGTTTGGTTGGGCAGGCGGTTATGATTTTTGCAGGGATAGTAAAATTTTCAATTATTATTTTGAATGGAAAAATTTATTTAAAGGAGCAACGTGCGCCTTTTTATGGACAGGGTTTCCTGGCCAGATTATGAGCACAACTGCCTCAGATTTTTCATTCTTTGATTTCTTTCAGATTCTGCTTGATCAGCTTAATGAAATTAAAACAGGAACAGGAAAGTTGTTTATGGAATCGAAAAGGGAGGATGACCAGACCGCAATTCTCTACTCTGCTTCAAGTACGCATATGGCAACTCTTTCACCACAATATCCGTCTATGCAGGAGGTTTTGAATAGTGTTGTAACATTAATGGATGATGTGAATCGCCAGTTCAGAGTTATTTCTTATAAACAACTTGAGGATGGAGTTTTAAGGAAAGGAAATTTGAGGTTTCTATATCTGCCATTTATACAGGCATTGTCTCAGAAAGAAGCAACTGAAATTATTAATTTTGTTAAGAATGGAGGGACCGTTATTGCTGATTTAAGACCCGGTGTATGCGACGAACATGGCAGATCTTACGAAAAAGGCATTCTTGATGAACTTTTTGGCATTTCCCAGGATACTAAAATAAGGACAGCAGCCAAGAAAGCGAATATCACAATTGAAGATAAAAATTTCCCGGCGAAGATTCCTCCTGCAATCGTTGATACCACACTTCAAGTAACCACAGGTATGGCTAAAGGTGACGCTGAAGGAATACCTGTTTTTATTGTAAATTCTTATGGAAAAGGCAAGGCAATTCTTCTTAATTTTACAACCAGAGAGTATGCTTCAGTAAAAGGATCCCTTGAAAAAGGGAAGCTGGAAAAAGATAAAGAGTCCGAATCTCTTAAGAATTTTTTTGATACTCTTTGGACTTATGCTGGTAATGAAAAGAAAATTAGAGTTAACCCGGAGATTCCCGGATTGTTAATGTATAGGTACAGAACAGGTAATAATCTCTTTCTTGGTATCATTCAGGAAGTTGATGATTCTATGGCTGAAAAGCAGTTCGATGCCGAATTGGTGCTTCATGATTCGTATAATGTTTACGATGTAAGAGAAGGAAAATACCTGGGATATACTAATAGAATAAAGACAGCATTTATTCCAATAAAACCAAAAGTTTTCAGTTTGCTTCCTTATAAGGTGACAGGAATTAATCTTAATGTTCCAGATTCAGTAAGTCAGGGTGAGAAACTTTCTTATGGAGCAGAATTAATAGCTACATCGGGTCCTGGATTTCATGTGTTTCATATAAGTTTAGTTTCGCCATTAGGAGATGAGATACCTTATTATACCAAAAATATTTCTACAAGCGATGGGAAAATTCAGGACAGTATTCAGCTAGCCTTGAACGAACCAGTGGGTTTGTGGAAAATTAAAATTAAGGATGTTGCAACAGGTATTAATGCCGAAAAAACATTTAATGTTAAATAAAGGTGGCCTAAGATGAAATACATAGTACTTTTTTTAAGTTGTTTGATACTGTTTGCCGGATGTGTTGCTTCTAAAAATACGGTAGTTACAGAGCAGAAAAGTAACCCAGTTATTGCAGAAGAAGAATCATTGTATAAATGTTACCGGGTGAAAGAAACCCCAGTATTGGATGGAAGACTTGATGATATTTGCTGGCAGAGTATTCCGGCAGCGAGATGTTTTTTCTTACTGGGTGGTAATGAGTTTGCGATGGTTAAACCTTCAATTTTCAAAGCAGGTTGGGACGATGACAATTTTTATTTTGGTTTTGTCGCACAGGAGCCAGAAGTACAGAAAATAATCGCCAAAAGACAAGACGGTGACAAATTTCTGTGGGCAGAAGACAGCGTTGAGTTGTTTCTTATTCCACCGGAGAAAGAGGCCTGGCAGTTTATGATTAACGCTATAGGTTCCAGATGGAATGGTAGAGGAAGTACAGGTACGACGCTTCCACTGGAGAACTGGCAGGTGAAAACATACATAGGACAGGATTTCTGGTCACTTGAAGCAAAAATTCCATTCAAGATTGTTGGAAAAGTTCCCACCGACGGCGAAAAGTGGAGATTAAATGTTGGGAGGAACAACTTAACAGGACCTGTTGAAGAGCGTGTTTCGTGCTGGCCGAGGATTTTAAAATCGTTTCATGAAATAGATAATTTTGGGATACTGATTTTCAAAAAAGTTTCACTTACCCCTCAGAGCTCGAGAATTCAGGAAGACAGGATAAATTCTCCGCGATATAATTTAATTAGGAAAAAAATAGCAGATCTCGCAAAGGCGTATAAGAATGATTACAGGAGATATATCGAAAAGGCATTTTCTATTTCTTCTCTTTCAGAACAAGCAGATCAACTAGTAAGGATCTGGATTCCTGTTGTTGATTATCACGAGAAAATGGAGAAGGAGAAAACTTTTAATCTGGATGAGCTATACAGTGTTTTAATGAAAGTAAAAGGTCTCAAAGAAAAGACAGAAGACCTGAAGCAAAGGGTTAAACTGGAATCACTCTTTGAATGATTTTTAAGTGATTCTTTGCGAAGACAAATTGTGATGTGTAGAGAAACAGCAAGAATAATACTCCGGCGGTTAATTACATTATCCCTTTTTCTTATTCTACCAGATTTATCGTATCAGCAGAGCGACTTCTATAAAACTCGTGAGAAAATTATTGTAGATGGAAAACTGCTCGAAGATGCATGGGAAAAGCACCTGCGGTTATATTTCTTAACATGATTAATGGTTCTGTTATGTGGGTTTTGAATGTGAAGATCTTGATGTACGGAGAATAGGAAGATAAAGATAATAATAGAATAAGTGAAGAAGATTTCCAGAAAGTATTTAGCAAAATAAAAAATAATAGAAAAGATTATGATGAATTATTTTTTTCAATTCTGTAAACTTTTCCAATTTCATTTTCAAATAGCAAAATAAAGAGTGATGGATTAGAATCCGCCCATGTTTCTTCTATAAGGACATCCGGTCTTCTTTTTTTTATAATAAGGAGTTGTGTGTTATGTTTTTTTAATCCTTCAAGCCAGACATGAAAATCAGGTGCTGAACGATAGATTATTTCAAGTTCCTGAAAATTATCGGGTGAAAAATTTTTACTTATCGGGACTGGATAATGATGAATCGGGGTTTCTTCTATTTTGTTTACAGGTTGATAGTATACGTAATTTTCAAGATTTCTTCCATAAAAAGGAAAGATGAAATAATCGCCAGCGTATGCAACGACTTTACGCTGCCCGGTTTTATAGGAATCAACTGTATTCCATATTTCTGCCTGTTTTCCATAAAAATATTTGAAAACATTCATCCTGTTGTGTTTATAAAATTCTTCGTCTGACCGGAAGTTTAAAACAGGTACAAAAATTATAACTCCAATAACAAGAGGAAAAATTTTCTTAATTTTTCTATTGGGATGAAATGCAATAACTGCAAAGAGCAGAAAAAAACAGATGAAAATAGTCATAATCAAAATTCTTACGTTTTTGGATGAGACAGAGAAAAGGAAAAATAAGATCAAAACAAGAAATTTAGCAATATCTGAAATCTTTTGATTATTTTTATTTACAATTTTATCAAAAAGAATTCCTAAACTTGAACATAAAACACCATATAAAACAAGGAGATGTCTCATCTGATAATAGTATGTTGGAAAAATAAAAATATAAAGTATTAAGATGATGCCCGGCAATAAAAGGAAATATTTTAACTGTTTATTTTTTCTCGAAGTAAACACAGTCAAAATCCATAAAGCAGTTAAAAATATGAAAATATTTAATGGAGCATCAATTTTATAAGGAGAAATAATAACATTAAATAGATGCTGCAATTTCAGAGCCAAGTTTTCTTTTGGAAAGAGATATAATCCATTAAGGGCTAGGAATTTAACCGGGTATAATGGATTACCTGTTTGTATCCAGCAGTCAATATACCACCAGAAACCAGTTATTATAAAAATCAAAAACACAGCAGGAAACAAAAAAAGCTTATTCTGAAGTTTTGTTTTGTTGAAAAATATGAATGGTAATAACGTAGCTAACAATAACAATCCAGAGGTTTTTGTTCCTACAAGCATTCCCAGTGTTATGGCAGCCGGAATAATCGCATTTTTTATATCTTTCAGGCTTATCAGAAAATACATTGATGAAAAATAAAATGCAGTGAGCATCAGAACGACGAAGATAAGCGATGTCTGTTTGAAAATTGGCCTGACAGCTATAAACAGGCATGCTGAGAAAAACGCAGAATGGTGTGAAATATTAAATTTTTTTAGTATCAGATAAATTGCGCATCCACTATAAATAGCAAATGGCATCTGAATGAGATTGACATATATATCAGATCCAAAGATTATAAAATGGAAAAGATAAAAGATATCTCCTGTCAAAGGATAATACGTCATTGCAATGTCAGTGAAATAAAGAGGAACGCGATCCAATCTTCCCGTCTGAAACCATCTTCCTGCAAAAGGTAAATGATAATAAATTCCATCGGTTGTCACGGGTGGAAGGAATCTATTTGTTAGAACTGTCGCTAAAAAACAGGATAGGAGGAATATTCCTGCACAAGAAGAAAAGAAGTCGTATCTCTCAGATGTTTGAATGGTTTTTAAAAATTGACTCCTGTTTTTGTTCAAAATTATTAATATCAATAAAATTATTAGAAGGAAAATTGCAAAACATTTTTTTGATGCACAACCGAATATGCCAAGTGTGCTGAATATTCCTGCAATGAGTCCATAGAAAAAGCTGAAAAATAGAAGCAAATTTTCAGCCGGATTAGAGGATTTAAAAAACCGCGCAATACTTATTGCGTTCAATACCAACAATATTAAAATTAGAACCGACATACAAATCCTGTATTTTCGCGGGGTTCAAAATCTGGAAATGCATATTGATAGGAAAGTCACTTTCAATTCCTAGAATATGAGTAATATTTTTGTTCAATTTACATGTGCTATAGGTGAAAGCGGAGGGGGTGGGATTTGAACCCACGGTACCGCCTTTCGACGATACAACGGATTAGCAATCCGCCGCACTCGACCTCTATGCGACCCCTCCATAGATTTATTTTATCATACTTAGAAAGGTCATCATAATGTCTTAAAGTCTGAAACTGTCATATAATATACGCGTTATGGAAAATAGAAAACTTTTTTTGTGGATGTTACCTCTATCAACATGCATTAGATTATTGCTTGCTGGAATTATACCAATTACTGGTGATGAAGCATATTTTATAGTATGGGCAAAACACCTGAATTATGGCTATTATGAACATCCACCTATGATAGGATGGATTATGTGGTTGTTTTCATTTCTTGGTGATAATATCTTTGTTTATAGAATTTTTCCTCTTTTTGTCATTCCTCTTATTGCTTTGCTCATTGTCAAAATTCTCAGTAATATAGATAAGGATAAAGCATATCTTTGTGGATCAGTATTCCTTCTGTCACCTGTGGGTATCTTGAATGTCTTAAGTGTTAACGATGTTCCATTGATTCTTTTTACTTTTCTTACAGGGTTATTTTTTTATAGAGGTATGAATACAAAAAGAGGGTTAGATGCCATGTTGTCAGGTTTTTTTGGCGGTTGTGCATTTCTTTCAAAATATTTCTTTATGGTTTTCGTTTTTTCTCTTTTTATTTTCTGCATGGTTTCAAGGAAGAAATATCTATGGAAAATTTTAACAATTTCCTTAATCTCTGGGCTTCCTTTAGTTTTCATAAATGTGCTATGGAACTACAATAATTGCTGGCTTAATGTCATGTTCAATCTGTTCTTTAGAAATAGAAATTTAGCAATCAATTTCGATTCTGTTTTTGTTTTTTTGGTTGAACAGTTTTTCTTGATGACACCTTTCCTTGCAATTATCTTTGTCAGGAATTGTTTTTTTTCTGATATCATAAAAAGGGATGATACACTTAGATTGTTCTGGTACCTTTTTATGGTCCCTTTGGTGTTTTTCTTACTTCTCTCTTTTATTAAAAAAGTTGGGCTTCACTGGATGGCTTCTTTCTATCCTTTTTTCTTTATTTTTTTAATTTTACTGCCGCAGATAGTTCTTGACAGGGCAATGAGATACAATTTGTATTTTTCTATCATAGTATTATTATTTATTCTTGTGACCGTTTCTCTGCCTGTTGAAATTTTTAAAAACACGAAAAAGTATCCACAGATTGTAATGTTCATGAGACCTGTTGAATTGTGCAAGGCAATTTATGAAATAATTGATGGTGAACAGGTACTTGCTTCCACTGGTTATACGGAAGTTTCATTGTTGCGTTACTATTGCAATCGTGATGTTGTTTTATTTGGTTCGTTGTCCAAGAGCGGGAGATGTTTTGATTTTATAAATGATTTCAGAAATTACAATGGAAAAAATTTTTTAATAGTATCTCTCAATAAAAGGGATGTTGAAAGATTTACAAAACTTTTTGTGAAAGTCGATTCTAAAACAATTGACATTTTTGGAGCAAAATTTTATTTTATTTTTGGTGAACAGTTTATTTTCAATAACTATCGTGAATTATACCTAAGAAAAATCTTGCAGATGTATTACAATCCTCCTTCTTTTTTACCCATCAGCTTCAATTTTTTTAAAGAGAGATATTTTTCAGAATCGTCTTCTTCTAACTAACTGATTTTTCATATTCTTAGATAATTTGATAGAATCAATTTTTATTTGACTTTTCTCCTTAAGAGTGATATAATTTTTACAAAAAAAAGGAGAGTTTCTTATGGAGAAAAACAAAACTGAAAGTAGATATGACGCAACTAAAATTCAGGTTCTTGGCGGAATAGAAGCCGTTCGTAAAAGGCCGGCGATGTATATTGGAGATACCTCTGTTTTTGGTTTGCATCACCTTGTTTATGAGGTTGTCGACAATAGCATCGATGAAGCAATGGCTGGGTACTGTACCGAAATATCTGTCGTAATACACGTCGATAACAGTGTTTCTGTATCAGATAATGGCAGAGGAATACCTGTTGATATCCATAAGACCGAGAATAAACCCGCAGTTGAGGTGGTTTTGACAATGCTCCATGCTGGGGGTAAATTTGACAAAAAAGCATACAGAGTTTCTGGTGGATTACATGGGGTCGGAGTTTCTGTAGTTAATGCACTTTCAGAATGGCTGGAGGTTGAAATAAGAAGAGATGAAAAAATATATCACCAGAAATACGAAAGAGGAAAACCTGTTTCAGAACTTACTGTTGTTGGTAAAACAAAAGAAACCGGAACAACGGTAACTTTTAAACCTGATACTGAAATTTTCGAGACAATTGATTTTGATGATAATATTCTTGCCAGCCGGCTGAGAGAACTTGCTTTTTTGAATCCGCAGGTGACGATCAGGTTTGAGGATGAAAGGAAATCAAGAAGTGAAATTTTTAAATTTGAAGGAGGATTGGTTTCTTTCGTTGAGTTTTTGAATAAAAACAAAACTGCTATTTTTGCGCCACCCTATTATTTTAGAAAAACCGAAGGCGATATGGAGATAGAGGTGTCTTTCCAGTATAATGATGGTTATAATGAAACTATTCTATCTTTTGTTAACAATGTCAACACTAGGGATGGTGGAACTCATCTGACGGGTTTTAGGGCTGGTCTTACAAGAAGTATTAATGAATATGGAAAGAAAAACCAGATACTTGATTCAGATACCACTCTTAGCGGAGAAGATGTTAGAGAAGGTCTAACTGCTGTTATAAGTCTGAAGATTCCTGAACCACAATTTGAAGGGCAGACCAAAACCAAATTAGGTAATTCAAATGTAAAACCATTTGTTGAAAGTATTACCTTTGACAAGATTTATACATTTCTTGAAGAACATCCGGATGCGGCAAGAGATATTTTAAATAAAGCAATTACTGCGTTAAAGTCAAGAGAAGCGGCGAGAAGAGCCAGGGATTTAACAAGAAAGAAATTGGCTGAAGGTGGAGACCTGCCAGGAAAACTTGCGGATTGTTCTATCAAGGACCCAAAATCGAGAGAACTTTTTATTGTTGAAGGTGATTCAGCGGGAGGAAGCGCGAAACAGGGAAGAGATAGAACATTTCAGGCTATTTTACCTTTAAGAGGAAAGATTATAAACACTGAAAAGGCAAGGCTTGATAAGGTGTTAAGTAATAATGAAATACGAATGACAATCAGTGCGATCGGTGCTGGATATGGTGAAGATTTTGATATTTCAAAGATTCGTTATAACAAGATAATTATTATGACGGACGCTGATGTTGATGGCGCCCATATAAGAACTTTACTCCTTACTTTCTTTTTCAGACAGATGCCTGAACTTATTAAGCAGGGCTATTGTTATATAGCGCAGCCACCATTATACAAGATAAAAAAGGGAAAAAAAGAGGCATACATTGAAAGTGAGCAAGAAATGGAAGAAATACTTCTTGGCCTTGGTAGCGAGAAATTGGAAATTAAAACGGCTTCTTCAGGGAAGGTTCTTTCTGGACCAGAAGTTAAAAAACTCGCGAAGCTTTCAAAACGATTTGCAGAACTGGGCAGGATGTTAAAGAAACGGGGAATTGATATTAAACAGTATTTTTTGCTTGTTGATACGAAATCCGGTACTCTTCCAAATTATTCAATCAGATTAAATGGGGAACAACACTACTTCTACTCAGATAAAGAGCTTTCCCAATTTATGGAGAAAAACCAGCTAAATAATCAGAACCTTTTTGCCGGCAATTATGTTCTAACAGAGATATTCGAGAGAAGGGAATGTGAAAAACTTTTCTTGGAGATAAAAAATCTTGGTTTATCAAGGGAATTCTGGAATGAAATTTTTGTGGTTTTACGTGATGGAAGCAATGAGAAAATAACATTTGAACAGATGTTTGATATTGTCAAGGAGAATGGAAAAAAAGGTGTGACAGTGCAAAGATATAAAGGTCTTGGAGAAATGAATCCAGAACAACTATGGGAAACAACGATGAATCCTGCTACGAGAAGACTGCTGAGGGTTTCACTGGAAGATGCAGCAAAGGCTGAGGAGATTTTCACAATTTTGATGGGTGAACAGGTTGAACCGCGAAAACAGTTTATTCAAACATATGCACTTGAGGCAAGAAATATTGATATTTAGGGAGGAAATGTGGAAGATAAGGAAAAAAAGGAACAACCAAAGGAAAAGATAAACACGATTGGTATAGACGTTGAAATGAAGAATTCCTATCTGGATTATGCGATGAGTGTTATAATCGGTAGAGCCTTACCGGACGTGAGGGATGGTTTGAAGCCTGTTCATAGAAGAATTCTGTACGCAATGATGGAACTCGGTCTTGAACCTGGCAAACCCTACAAGAAGAGTGCACGTATTGTGGGAGAAGTAATGGGTAAATATCATCCCTGTCTCTTATACACATCT
>JAOAAW010000080.1 GCA_026418655.1 bacterium
ATCTCAATCTCCTCAAACTTCACCTTACCATAACCTCTTGAACCCATTCCACCAAGATAATCATGTTCAAGAAGCTCCATCGCTTCAAAGACCTTGCTTAAAATTTTTTTATCGGTTTCTTCATAACAGGAATAAATAATTTCAAAAGGTCTAAACTTTGCACCCGCAGGAATTCTTTCTATCTGTCTTAAACTGCCTGATAGTGCTGTGCCGGTTAACCTGTTTATGGCTGTCTCCATCTTAATTTCTGTCCACTGCAGTTCAAGATTTCTTCGCATCTCCTGGGTTATTGATTTTTCATCAAGATAAGTGTCTCTGAATATTATCCGTGTTAATGTTGGGGCTTCTTTAATTTTATCTCCCATAATTCCCCAGATTTTGCAAATTACACACTTATTGTAATCGTCAACACTCTGGCAGACGTGATTTCCTCTTGTATCAAGAGTCACATGTTCCTTTTTTTCCATAAGTGAACGTAATTTCCCTTTTAGTGATGAACCAGGAATATAGGGCCTACCCCAGGGATCTGAAATAACAGGCTGGTCTATGCCTCCTATCTTTACGCCGGTTGTTGGTCCACCAATTCTTAATCCGGTAATGACATGGATACTACCCTTTACAACTACCTTGCCAATTAATGGTACTTGTTGAGTCATAAATCCTCCCTATTTTTAGTCCTTAACCTTGCTATAAAATCTGTGATAACCGACAATTGCTTCCAGGAAGTTTCTGAAATTTTCAAACTTTTTGTAATCATTTTTTATCTGTTGTAAAGCAAAATCAAGAATTTCTCGGAGTTCACGGATAGCCGCATTGCTTTTGTCACTTCTTCCTGCAATATAAGCCAGTTTTGGTCTGAGTAATTCATGTTCTCCTTTTTCTATTGCTCCTTCATCCATCCTCTGCACATTATCCAGAATATTTCTTATTTGAGAGGTCGTCAGTTTTGTTCTTTTTTCTTTTTCGTCCTGTGGAGCATAATCTTTTGCAAGAGATTCTGCATATAGGTTTAAAATATCCACCCTACCATTGACTATGATTTCCTTTATCGTATCTTTATTAAAGTTATTCATGTTACTCCTTTGTTTTTTCTTTTCTTGTTAACAGTTCTGCCCATCTCACTGCCATATTCAGTTTTGGCTGTATGCTGTAATCAGAAGATATGAACTTTTTCCTGAGTTCTTCAAGTTTGTCCTGTATGTTTCTATTTTTATGTCTTTCCATAAATCTTTTTATTGCGTAAAAAATTCTCCAAACCCTGAGATATGGAATCTTTTTCTTTTTCAAAAGTTCTTCTTCAACATAGCCGGCAGCAAATACATTCAGAATAGACCTGCTGATGCCATCTTTTTTAATTAAATCGCTCAATTGAGTTGCGATTTCTTCAATTTCTTTAAATTCATTCCAGCTGGCAACTGTTTCTAAAAAACAAATGTGGTCTTTATTTTCCTTTTTTGCAAAGGTAAGGGCATTATCTGCTTCCAGAGCTGCCCTGTAAACTGGAAATCCATCAGAGGGAGCAATGAATGTGCCAGCAGAAATTGTTATGTCGGAACGATTACAGGTGTAATTTTTAAAATATTTGTTAATCTCCATTGCAAAATAAGGTATTTTTGACCATGGTCCAATTATAAAAAGGTCATCTCCACCTGCATATACAACACAGCAATCTTGAAATTTACATCTTCTTAAATAATCTATGCCTGCTGTGAAAAAAAGGTTCATCATATAACTCAGCATACTGAATCTTGAAATGGATAGATTTTCTTTTAGTCCTTCGGAAAAAATCATACCGAGATTATCAACATCCATTTTTAATGCTGCCCACTTCTTATCACCCGTGGATTTTTTTGCGATATCTTCCAGTGTTCCTTCAGGGCTGTAAAATGGCTCAAATCTCCAGCCATCACAATTTTTATCAAGAAAATCTGCATCATTAATTGCATAATTAAAAGAGGTATCGGATTTTGTAAAGACAAAATCATAGTTGTATCCGAGCAATGAGAATAACTTCTTCCAATCCTGCTGTGATTCTACGCTTGTTTTTTCAACTTTAATTATGTCCGCTTTTCTTATATTATTTGCAAGTTCCTCAAAAGATTTACATTGCTCGCACTTGACCCCCTCTTCTATTTCTGCACCACAGATCTCGCAGCCTTTAAGTTCCTTGTCTATGTCTTCGGGAAAAGGCTTAAAGATGGTTTTATAATCAAAAACACCTGTAAACTTACGTCTTTTTTTAATGTTTATTTCCTTTTTTAATTTTACAATGGTTTTCTGGAAGTTTTCTCCAGAAAAATCATTGTAAGTAAGTTCCACACACGCAAGTATCAGCGCCAGATTTGGATGCAAAGAAAATATACCTTTGCTTATCTTTTTTTCAACCTCTTCAATCTTTTTCCCAAAATCTTCTTTTTTTGGTGCCAGTATAGAAAAATTCCCGCCACCGCAATATAATAGATTACATTCAAATAGTTCAAAGGTATCAAGAATATATCTGGCAATGGTTTCACTGAGAAGCTGTATATAAAAGGATCTACCTCTTAATCCTTTTAATGCCCCTGAAGTGGTGAGAGAATAAATAAAATCCTGAATGCCAGAAATATCACCCGAGATCAAAACAAAATCATCTTTGTTAATTCGGCTCAAATCTGTCTGGAATGCATCTGTAATCGCATCTATTTCTTTTTCGGAGTGATTTATGTCATAAATACATGTCGCTATAGCAGCTGTTGATTTCAAATGATGAAAAAGAGAAATATGGGGTTTGTCTCTATAAGCGGATGAAGGAACAAATAAGGCATATTTTTCAACTAATGAAAAAATTCTTGTAAACAATTTTGAAAATGGAACGCTGTTGGTATCAATCTTCCCAAAATCATGTTCAAATTCGTCCCATAGTAACCTGAAGTTTGTTTTATCATTGATTGCGTCTTGTTTTCCTTTGACAGGGAAAAGGTCTTCAATATTTTTACTGACGGGTAATGCTTTACAGTAGTAATCAACAATGTTATTTTCCTTAAGTTTTATCTGAGAGAAAATTGAAACGAGTGGTTCCTCCTGGACTTCTTTTCTTTCTTCTTCTGTTTCTTTTTCTATTCTTTCTCCACTTGAAAGCCAATCTGCAATACGAATTATTTTTTGTTCATATTTTTCTGGTTTATGATGATAGATTGCAAAATTTGCTGCCTCATTCAATTCCTTTAAATGCTTTTCAAAAAATTCATTTGTCCACAAAACATGATTGTGTGTGAAAAAATTATATTTTTTTATGAAAGGACAGATATGTTGCTGAAGATTAAGAGTTGTGGGAGAAAGTTTCTCTTTTTCAGGATATGCTCGTTGATAGAATTTACCGATATCGTGAAGTAAAGCACCGAGTATTAAAGCTTCTCGTTTCGCGTTTTTACTCACTTTTTAACCTTTGTCAGCATTTATTATAACATACTTTCCCAATCCAAAGGAAGTGTTTTTACCTATGTGAATAAGTTCACCGATTTTTAAATAATTCATAAATTCGCTAAGGTTACCCTTATAACATATTTCTCCAACAAATCCTCCTAATTTCATACTTGTGTTTTGTCTGGTTGAATAACGTTGCCAGTCATACCATTTAAGATTACTGAAAACAGTTTCAATTTTGCGTGCTTTTTCCATAAGAGCGTCATAATCTATTTCCAGTTTTCCATTTTCACAATAGTTTTTCTTAAGCAAAGAAATCCTTCTTAAAAGTGTCTTCATGAGGAGTTCAAATGATAAATCTTTGGTAAGTGTACTATCGGATTTTATCCTTGTTGGGGAGATAAATTTCAATGTTATTGTATCAATGGATGATTTTGTAGATTGTATTTTTTCAGGATATCTGTATTCGTTCAGAATTCCCTGACTTCCATCATAGACAATTTTATTTTTACTTGTGATTTTCAGAAGATCAAACTGTGAACGATTCCCTTTGATCCCGATTCCTTTTTCTCCCATTTTTTTGAATGCAAGGACAATGTATGGAAAATAGTCAATCATTTTTCCTATAATCAAGCAACCAAAATCAAATTGAGTTTCTTGTTGATAAAATCTTCGATTTTCATAAGGTGGTTCAAGAATAAACGGTGATGGAATATTGTGGGATTGATTGTTTTTTTCAATTTCAACCCTAAAGATTTGTTTAAACGGGCATTTAGACCCTAACAAACACAGATTGCAATCCTTAAAATTTTTATTTATACAGGTGAGTTCTTTAAGCGCTATACCAAACGCTCCTCTGAGTGTTGCACCTTTGAATGGTGGAAGTAACGCAGAATTAACAAATTTTGTTTCAACCTGAAATTTGTAAACTTCCAGGGATATATTTTTCATAATCTGTCGTGATATAAATTATTGCATCTACTATAATTTTTTGTCAAATTTTGCCCAGCGATGGACTGTGTAGAACAATCTATCAAATAATGGACTGACAGAGGACAGGATTAAAATGGATTCCTGAATACATACTTTCTGCAACACTTACTAATACTGTCTTGTTCCCCAGCGAAGTGTAACTTTACATGTGAATTCTTTTGTAGTTTCAGGAGCAACTTCCATCACATATCTTACATTTCTTATATCAATCTGTTTGTATTCGCCAAAATCACCTTTGTTCTCAATTGTCCAGTATTGATGGGGGAATGACCTTGTTATTTCAATCTTTGCAGGAATTTTCCTGTAGTTTGACACTTTCACAAGCCAGGTTTGTTCTTCGTCCCAGCCAGTAATATTTCCTTTACTATCAAAGACATAGTTGAGCGTTTTCTGACTCATCTTCTTAGGTTCAATCTTTATGTCCTTTACAACACCAAGGTTTAGCTCAACTTCCTGGTCTACCGGGATATATTTTGTGTTGTCCTGGCCAATATAAGAAAGTCGTTCATTTTTGTCAGCAATTCTGAAAACCTTTATCAGCCCATCAGGCAATGGTTCTTTCCCAAGCAAATGGCTTTTTGCGTTTTTGAAGTAGATAAACCTCATGACACTGGTTCCAAACCTTGATTCATCATATTTGAAAAGATTTGTTACAGGAATTTTGTCCTGAGAGAAAGACAAAAGCCTTTTTGTCCAGCCATCAGGAATTGTTTCTGTTCCTTCAATGGTGTATAAAAAGTATTCTGATATTCCCTCTTTTTCAATCTGTTTTACAATCCTTCCGACTGGTGCTCCCTTTATAAATTCTTTTGCTTCCAGGTAAGCAGCATCTCTAAACATTGGCATGGGTTTCGGAACAGGTTGTTCAACAGGTTTTCCATAGGGTGGGTATCTTCTTGCTAAAGTTGCAATTTCATCGAGCAGATTGATTTTTCCAACGATAAGACGAACCTGCGCATTTTCATAATCCTCTCCACTTCTATTTGAAACCTTTACATATCCTTCCAATTTCATTGTTTTTTCATCCTGAGATAGTGTTGCAAGATAATATGCCTGCCATGAAATTCCAGAGGTAAAATAATTGATTTCACATGGGACCTTTCCTGATATTTTAGAGATTATGTTCCAGACACCAAGCCCTGTGATTCTCGGAGGAAAAATCAGTTCAGTAACCATAATTTTGTCTGCATCCTTCAAAGGATACAGGTCAAGGGATGTCGGGTCAATGAGTGTGTTTGCCCAGGAGAATTGAAGTTTATTTTCTCCTTTTTTCATTGTCAATAATCTGCTTTCTCTAACAAGGGTCAGGTCTGCTGAATTATAAATGGTCAGCTGAACCTTTTCTCTATCGGGTAGTGTCACAAGGTCAATCTTTGCGTAGGAGATAGTGCAGATGGTCATCAAAAATACAAGGATAATAGTTTTTTTCATCTTACATTCCTCCTGTGATAGTGAAATGTTACTGTTTCTTTTGCTTTCGGACCGAGTTTGATGTTGAATCTGATAATGTTTGCATCTTCTTTTTCATACTGATGGCTTGTTTCTTCCATATCCCATTCTCCAGGAATTTCCTGAATTAAGGTAAGGATTGCAGGTGCATCCTTAAAATTTTCAATAACGACCTGGATTACTTCATCCGTATCATAAAGGACTATACCGCCATCATTATTTCTTCTGACATTGATTCGCACATCCTTAATTTTTCTCTGGGTTACAACAATATCCCTGCTATCACCAATGTAAAGGGACATCTTTTCACCAGCAGGTGTATAATTTGCGTTATCTTCTCCGAGAAAGATGGTGGAAGAGCGTCCATCGTCCTGAAATATTCTTACCTTGCCACCCCAGAGCCCAAAATCTCCAAGTCCTGAATTCTTATCATTTTTAATCTCATATTTTACGGGAATTCCAACATTTCCCTGGACCTTTTCTGGATCCCATGGTAAAACCCTTGCATCAAATATAAATTTTTTCTCAATGGGTACATTATTTTTGGTCAAAAGCAACATCTGCTTTGTTTCTTCATGGGATACTGATTTTTCAAATGTTTCTCCATAGTCAAGCAAAATCTTTGCCAATGCAAAATCTTCTCCTGAAAAGTTTCTTAACACAAGATATGACTGGAGATTTACCCTGGTCTCATCTTTATCTGCGATTGCCTTATATGTGATGAGTCGGTCAATGTTTTTGAGGAGATAACTGATTCTGATTTTTTCTTCGTACGCCTCAGGGCTATAAATCTGCCACACAAGCGCATTTTCTCCTGGAGGATAACTGACACTGACAAGTTTCACCTGATCAGGATGGTCAAGGATTTTTATTCTTATTGAGTCAGGGTCAATGCTCACACCTGTCCAGGAAAAGTCAACCTGGTTTGTTCCTTTTTGAAGAGGAAGTGCCCTTTCTTCCTCAACGAGGGTGAAATCAGGATTATCAAGCCTTATTATGGTTTCTGCTCTTTCGGGAAGGGCAACAAATTTTGTTCTGGCAGATGAAGCGCTGTTCCATAAGATAATACCTGCTATTATCGTAAGGATTATGATTTTTTTCATAAGGGCCTCCTTGTTTTGGTTTCTTACCAATTAGACATCTCTTTTTAACAAAAAAGTTCCCTAAATTTTGAAATCGTTTGTTGCCTTTACTATTGCAGGATAACTCTTACGCCATGCTCCAGGCGGCATATTTTCTGATATCTGTATCCAGATTCTTTTTGTTTTTCCACCCTGCTGAAGGATTTCCATTGCCTTCTGATAGATTTCATCCGAACTTTTGAGATGAATTGAGGAAGGGAAATTAACCAGCAATCTCATCTCAGGCCATATCTTTATTGCGTCAGCAACTGATGTGTCATTATCTGGCGGAACAGACATTGAATCGATTACCCTCACAGGAGATTCTTTTATTGCATTCCATAATGGTTTCAAATCTCCGTCCATGTGCACACCAATCAATATACCTGTACCATCAAGTATTTCAGCACATTTCTGATAAACTGGTAGGCAGTATTTTCTGAAATATCTTTCACCAATCATTGGTGCAGTGATATTATCCCCAAAGACAACATATGGAATTTCATAATCTTTTGCCACATTTCTCAGAATGAGAAAAATTTTTCTGTGGATTTCATTCATCGTATTTATCACTTCTTCCATCAAATCAGGGAAGTCAACAAGATGCTGGCATAAATCATCAATCAGAACCCATTGTATCCAGAGCTGCTGGTATGCAGTTCTACCAAGGGATGTATGGGGCAGTCCATCATCACCAAGTATTTTCAAATCATTGACAAATGTTGAGATGTTTTCCCTTACGATAATGTTTCGAAGATAGAACAGAAAGATTTCATAGTCCTTTTTCTCTTTCAAAAAATGCTTCTTTATTGAGCCACCACCAATAATTTTTTCAATGAGTACTTCTTCAAAGATTGAGCCAATGGGTGTGTGTATAATACTTCGCCTTCCTTTGGTTCCACTGCTTTCAAAACTTATTGACTCAAATCTACAGTCCGGTGTTATGAATTGGTAAGGTTGAGACCATCTGAGCAGACCAAGGTTATTCCTGCCGACAAGTTGCCAGGCTTCCTGTTCATCAGTCATACCATAATATTGAACAAACGGAATTCTATCAACATTGCCACCTTTCAAAATGCCAAGCATTCTTTCTTTCATGGACATGATTGATGTCCTTGTTGAATTATGCCTGCTTATAGAATAAACTATTCACAGCAAAAATCAAGACGTTTCAGGAAATAAGATGGGATTTTTTGAGAATGCCTTCAAAAATATGCCAGAGGAAGAGAAAGAAAACTTCTATAGAAGTGTGTTGATGAATATGGAAGGGGAGTATGCGGCAAAAAAACGGATTGAGTATTACAGGAAAGAAATGAAATACATGGGAAACAATGTTTATATTGGATGCGGAGTTATCATAAAAAATCCACAGTATATCACTATTCATGATAATGTCTATATTTCTGACCATTGCGTTTTAATCGCAACAGGTGAAAAAGGAATAACCCTTGAAGAAGGTGTAAGATTGAAGTATGGTGTGTATCTTGACGGTGAAACACCCGAAGGATATATACACATAGGTAAAAATGTTTACATAGGAACCGGTTGTTGTTTGCACGGACACAAAGGCCTTGAAATAGGCGATTGGTGTCTTCTTGCTCAGAATATTACAATTACACCATACTCGCACAAATTTGATAATCCTGAAATGCCAATTTACACCCAGGGCGGATACAGCAGAAAAATTACCATTGGCAGAGATTGCTATATTGGTAAAAATGTGTGTATCCTTTATGGGGCCGACATTGGAGAAGGTAGTGTGATTGGCGCTGGTTCTGTTGTTGTGAAGGGGGTGCCACCTTTTTCTGTAGTCGTTGGTAATCCAGCAAAGGTTATTAGGAAAAGAGGGTTTCCTGTAAACAAGAAAAAATAACCGAGGAGCAATATGAAAAAAATCGTTATTTTTGTGATGATGTGGCTATGTCTGTTTGGGATAGCAAATGCTGAGCTTGTTGATGAACCGCTTGGGGCAAGGTATTCACTTGGCATGACACTATGGCACATGGGACACAACCCTGAGATGATCGTAAAATTTCATGAGTATTTAAAAGATTTGAAATACACACCTGAAAAGCTTCTTCTTGCTTCTCAACTGAGAGAACCACAAACAATCGTAAGGATAATTGTTGAACCAGAACTTCTGGGAAATGAAAATCTTGGTGGCTGGAAAATAAAGGATAAATTCATCACAAGCGGTGCAACTGATGCAGGTCCCACGGTTTCAATACCATTGAACATACCAAGAAAAGGGACTTATAGGTTCTGGCTTTCCTATTATGCATGGCTCAATCATCGTGGAGTGACATTTATCAAATTTTACAAAAAAGGATTTGAACATCTTGGACCAATTTTTCAGATGGATGAGTTTTACGATCAGATGCCTGAAAAAGAAGGAATTATGTGGAAGGATATGCTTGTAGATCTTCCAGAAGGAGAACTTATTGTTAAACTTGGTCATGTCACAAGATGGTGGCATGGGAAAGGTGGTTATGCCCAGAGATGGGTTGACTGTTTTTATCTCACCGAGGAGATATGGAAGGGACAGCCATCAGAAGAAGAATTAAAAAAGTTAAAAGAATCTTCAAAACCAGAAGGAATTCAATGGACTGCTTTTGTTCCTTTTGACAGAACCCAATTCGAAATCTGGAAATGGTGGCAGGTCAGACCACTATCATGGGAAGATAGAGATAAAAATCAGCGATTGTTTGAATTAAGCAGAAGATTCTGGGGAAAAGAGATAGAGGACTTGAGCAAGAAAGAATATGATGAAAAAAATCTACCGGATTATAGGGAACCAGAAAGACAGGTTGTTTTCAATGAAATATGGAATATGGTTGCAAATCCTGTAAGGGCAAAAAGACAGATTGAAATACTTGAAAAGGACATAACAAAGACACCACTTGGTTATAATTACATCTGGCATGATGTTGGTGGAAACATAGAGGGTCTCAGGGAAGATGGCAGATATGAAAAGGGTTCAAAATATGAAAAATATGGAAACTGGTATGGTGGACCCGGTCGGCTTGAAGCAAGTTATGGAAATTGCAGGGGTACTGTTTCCACTGAAGTTGAAATAAAAGCACCAGGAACCTACTGGTGCTGGATACTATCAAATCCAACAAATCTTTCATATACAGCGCCTTATTTTTGCAAGGCATATGTTGATGAAAAGGAACAGTTTACATATCATCATGAAGGTAAAATTCCAAGTGTCTGGATGAAGATGGGAGAAATCAGGGTTGAAAAACCGCAGAAAGTCAGGTTTGATTTTATCCTTGATGGTGCAGGTGCAGGTGGAACCTATAGAAGAATCTACAACTTGTTTTTAGTTGATAACCCTGATTACACCCCTCAGGGCACAATAAGACCACCATGGACAATGGAAATGTATAAAGAAAGGGCAAAAAAGGCAGGTGCAAAGCCAGGGGATAAACTTCTGGTCTGGCTTCAGGAAAATCCGTACAGGCGACTTTCTCAGGAAGTATGGTCGGAAAAAATATCACCCGGAGATTCCTGGCCATATGAGGAATTAAAAGGAAGAACCAGGATAAAGGAATTTTTGATGGCTCAGGACACATATAAGGCAGTAAGCGTTGGTATCAGAAATCTAACAGGAAATCCAGTTACGCTTGATGTCAGGGTCGACCCATTAAAATCAGGGAACAAAACATATGAAGGAACAATTGAATGGCGAGTTCAGGCGTTTATTCCCTATGGAGCAGGCAGACAACAATGGACTCCTTTTTTCCTTTTAAGGAGGCCTGATATAACAGTACCACCATTGAATGTTGCTGGTCTCTGGATTACTGTAAACACAAATGGACTTCCTTCTGGGAATTATTCAGGAAAGATAAGCATTTCAGGGAAAAACATTGAGAGTTATGAGATTGTGCTGAATGTGAGGGTGGCAAATTTCAGGATTAAACCTGAAAGACCGGTTTTGATTGATGGATGGACAAGACCCCATGAAGGAGAAGCATATATGAAGGATTTTGTTGAACACGGTATGAATGTCTGGCCTGGAGATATTACAAAAGAAGAGATGAAGAAATGGGGAATAAGGCAGGTTCGTCTTTCAGCATGGTCAGCAGACAGGGCAAAGCAGTTTGTAGACCATGTGAAATCGCTTAATCTTGATTATGAGGATTATTTTGTTGGTGTTATGGATGAACCAGGAGGAAAAACAGAAACAGAATTAAAACCATACATTGATATAGCAAAGGCAATAAAACAGGTTGATCCGAAAATAAGAATTTCTTTCAATCCAGGAGAGGCAGCAACACTGCCAACCTTCCAGATTCTCGCACCATATTGCGATTTCTGGGTTCCTTACAGTTTACATGTTTTTTCTCCATATTATGACAATCCGAAGAAAAAAGAGATTTACCTTGGTAAGCCATGGATGTGGTACACGACACCGTGTTTATGGGACAAGACCGCAAGAGAACCTGGAATAAGAATAGCACCATCTCAACCTGGAAATTGCGTTGGTGTCGCATTTTTTGCACTCAATTACCCCTGGCGTGACCAGTGGGATACTGCCTATGAACACATAAGAGATGCGTCCACAATGGGCCATGTGGTGGGAAGGTATGGACCTGTACCAACGATAATATGGGAAGAAATAAGGGAAGCAGCACAGACAGCAAACCTTGCGATGATGGTCAGAGAAAAACTTGGGGTAAAAACTTTTGATGAGGTGAAAGACCCTGAGATGCAGAAACTTATAAAAGAAGGTACAGACGAACAATTGATTAAATGGCTTGAAACGCATTGATATGAGAATTACTGATGGCTATTTGATGATGTACTGGTGTTTTGATGTTGCGGATGAAATTAATATTGGTCTTCTTGAAAAACAACTTGGTTCTCAGGCAGAAAAAGCACTTCTTTCAGGAATAAGAATTATACCTGAATATGTTCAGTATAGAGTTCCACCACTTCTTCTAAAACTGGGCAGCCAAAAACTTTCCAATGGCCTTGAAGTTCTTGTTGAAATGAAGGTGTATGAGTTTGGAGTTGTAACTGTGAGATTTACATCAAAAATTGAGTGTCAACTGGAACATCTTATTTCTCTTAATCGATCAGTTCAGGAAAATGAGGAACTCAGAAACCTGGCTATTGATTGGATGAAGAAGATTATGAAAAAGATTTTGCCAGCAGCAACAAGACCTGCAAATTTTCCTGAATCTGACTGGGAAGATTATCTGATATTCTGGATACACTCTTTTGATCAGAAGATTGATGCTGATTTACTCTTAAAAGATTCTGGTAATTGCATCAGCAGGATACTTCGGGCTGAAGAAAAAATCAGCCACCAGGAAAAAGAGGATGCTTTGAAATACGCACTTTCTTATTATGGCGAAGATTTAACCTTGATTGATTGGGGTTCTGCCTTTATATATGACCCCTGGAAAACATATGATATTCTTGATGTTATTGAATTTTCTGTGATACAGCTTCTTGAATTAAGGGTTTACGATGCAATCCTTGACAAGGCAATTGAGAATGCATATGATGACCTGGCTGCACAGAGACAGAGAAAATTAAGTATAGTGACAATCTCTTCTGTATTGAGCCGGCTTGCAAGGATAAAACTGGATATTTCAGATGTTATTGACCGGCTTGAAAATTTCCTGAAGCTTGTGGGTGACCTGTATCTTGCAAAAATTTACGCTGCTGCCTCAAGTCGTTTCTATCTTGATAAATGGAAGATGGCAGTTAGGAATAAATTGAATGTCATTGAATCATTGTATGCAAAGGAATGGGAAAGGTTCCAGACTCAGAGAATGGTGGTGTCTGAAATAGCCATTGTTGTTCTATTTGTCATTGATATCATACTGATTTTGTTTGAGGTTATAAAGGCAAAATAGCACAGGAGCAGATATGTACGAAGGAATAACCATCAGACCATCACAGGCATTGTGTTTGATATGCTGGCTCGGTAAAAATCCCGCAGGTCCTGAACCGGCAGAACTGGAAAAAATTTTGAAATTGATTGAAAAGAATCCGGATATTCCAATCACACTGAGATGCAATGCAGGAGATATTTTTTCTTTTCAGGATATTAAAGGTGGTAAACTTTTTGAAAGAAAAATGGACCTGGATGTTTTACAAAAGATGGACCTGCCACCAGGCGCTACACTCCCTGCAAGAATCCTTTTTATCAGAATTCTGAATAGAATCAAGACTCTCAAAAAGATATGCTGGTTTGATGGTAGGCCATTATGTATGAATGCTGACAAAAAATATTATGAAAAGGCAAGAAAGATGCAACTTTCCTTGATTGTACAGTACTGCGATGAATTTTCAAAAAGTATAGGTGCCCAGCAGGCAAAGAAGCAGGGAATCAGAATAATTATTCCACCCAGAACAGTAGATGACCTTGAAAAAAGCAAGAGAGATTCGCTGGATGCAATGTACAGGGCAAGACACACAGGCATAAAAGTCAGACCACATCTCCTTTTGTGCGCTTTATGTCAGTTTGGCACTGGCGTAAAACCGGGTCAGGCATATGACAATCTTCCTGAATTATTGCAACTTGTCATAAAAGAACCTGATATTAAAATCAAACTTGTTGAAGGTGCTGACTGGATGATGTGCGGGCCATGTCCTTCATGGACAAAAGAAAATAGCTGTGTGCATTCACTTGGCAAATGCGGGCTTTCTAACCAGTTAAGAGATATGCGGGTTCTTCAGAAACTTGGTTTTAATTATGGTGATACAGTTGAGGGATGGAAATTGTATTTTCTGATATTTGAGAAAATTCCATCAACTGTTGAAATATGCAGATTTGATAATCCTTCAACCTCAATGTGGCACAGTGGTTGTGGAAAAAGAAGGAAAAACAGCCCTGAGTATGAGAAAGGAAGAAAGAAACTGATAGAACTTTTGAAGGGGAAAAAGAAATATAGCAAATGAAAAGATGGGTTTTGATTTGTGCGGTATGTCTTTTGGTTGTGGTTTGTTATGCTCAGAAAAAGGATGAAAACGACATTTCATCACAGAGAATAACAAGAAATCAGGGTGAAGTGGTTTGTGTTGATACTGGTCTTTATTTTTTTAAGATAAGGGATGAACAAGGAAATGAGACAAAATTTTTTGCACCTTTAATAAAACTCAATATGATAGATATTGGTGAAAAAATTCAGGTTAACTACAAAAAGACGACTGATGGAAAATTGAAAGCCCTTGGAATAAAAGAGAAAAAATCCAGAAAAAAGAAGGCCACAGAATTCAAAATTTTGTAATCTTCCCGGTTTCAAAGGATTGATAGATTTTATCAGACAAAAGAGCCACCTTTTCAATGACTTCAAAAGGAGTTTGAGGTTGTTTTTCCCCTCTAATACATTCAATAAAATCTGCTGCGGGCGAATTTATTTTTGACTTTATCTCTGGGATTGGCTCTGGTTCCTTATTTCCGTAATAATGAACATAACTGTTTTCACCATACGCGCTTACCTTTAATACTCCTTTTTCTCCCCATATCAAAAGTGCTTCTCTGAATGATGGGTCTATGCCGAGTATGCTGAAACTGCCGTGAACCTTTTCTTTGAAATTGACAATAAATGCAGTGTTTATGTCAACCTTCATTCCGCGATAGTCAATAAATGAAGCAACCTTCAGTGGAGTTAGTCCAGTGAGAAAAAAAAGCATTGCTACAAAATGGCTTCCTGAATCAGTTAATTGTCCGCCACCAGAAAATTTCGGGTCAAATCTCCATATTCTTCCAGTGTTTCTTACAATGTTTATCCAATCCTGGGCAAGGTATCCTGAGACAAAGACAAGTTTGCCAAGTTTTTTCTCATCAAGTATCTTTTTTGCTCCAAGAAAATTACCCATATAGTGTCTCTGGTACCCGACAACAAGAATCTTACCTGTTTTTTTAAGAAGTTTTCTAACCTGTCTGGCTTCTTTATAATTTACAACAGCAGGCTTTTCTACAAGAACATGGACACCATTTTCAAGGGCAAGTTTTATCTGTGGAAAGTGAAAGGTATGCGGACTGTTTATAACAACACCATCCAGATTTCCTTTTTTCATCAGTTCTTTATCACTTTCATACACATCCATTTGACCGGCTTCTTTCAAAAACTTTTCAACATTTTCCTGCTTGGGATCAAAAACACCTGTGATTTTTACACCCTTTATTTCCTTTAAACATCCCAGATGACTATATGAATGTCCACCGCATCCAAGGAATCCTATCCTTATTTCTTTCATTTTTCCTCCTGTAATATGAGGTATATTTCACACACATTTTAGTATGATGTCAAATCTAACTTTTGTCCACATAAGATTTTATGATATCTTAATAGGACAGAAAAAAAATGAGCACCATTAAAAAGAAAATTTATTATCATGATACTGATGCTGGTGGGGTTGTGTATTATGCAAACTACCTGAAGTATTTTGAAGAAGGACGGACAGAGTTCTTTGAAGAAAAAGGAATTTTCACTGAAGAACTGTTGAAACAGGGCTTTGCTTTTGTCGTGGCAAGAGCAGAGATAGAATATAAAAAACCAGTAAGATATAAGGATGTAATAGAAGTTTTCACTGACATTGAGAAAACAGGTATTTCATCAATAGTTTTTCTACAGAAAATTATGATGGGCGAGTTATTATGCTGTCAGGCAAGGATAACCATTGTTTGTGTGAATGAAAATCTCAAACCGGTAAAAATTCCAGAATGTGTGAAAAATGTACTTGGGAGGTAATATGGAGAAAAAATTCCTTGTGGTTTATTATTCAAGGACTGGCATAACAAAGAAAATCGCACAGGAAATTGCAGAGTATCTTTCATCCGATATTGAACAGATTATTGATGAAAAAGACCGTTCAGGGATAAGGGGATTTATGACTGGTGGAAGGGATGCGATGAAAAGGGAGCTTACTCAGATTAAGCCAGTGGAAAAAGACCCTGCAAACTATGATATTGTTATCATTGGTACGCCTGTCTGGGCTGCAAATATTACACCTGCAATAAGAACCTATATTATGCAAAACAGAGAAAAATTCAAAAATGTCGCATTTTTCTGCACCACTGGCGGCACAGGGATTGAAAAGACATTTATAGAAATGGAGGTTGTGTGCAAGAAAAAACCAATTGCAACTTTTGCTGCTACCTCAATTGAAGTTAAAAAAAACACATATCAGGGATTTAAGGAATTCATTGAAAAAATAAAAAGTCATAATCTCACGGGTGGTGAACAATGAAAAAAATAAGAATCGCTGTCCTTTTTTTTACCCTTTTGGTTTTGTTTTCGAAAATTCTTGCAGCAGATGATGTTAAAATTTTTCAGACTACTTCTGGTTTTCAAACAGATTTTGAGAAAAACTGGAAAAAACAGCAGGGAGATTTTGTTGATGAGAAAGAAACTGCTGCTGGATTACCCGTTATTGCCGCCACAAAACCTGGCTGGCTGGTTTTTATCAGCAATGAAAGGTTAAAAGTACCTGTTGAGATGCGAGGATTTGTCAGATTAAAGACAGATAAAAACAAATCAGCTTATGCATATTTTCAACTGGGAAAAAAGGATGCATCAGACCAGGGTATTACACTTTCTCTTGGCATCACTGATAACCCGACGTATCCAGAACGAGTTGGTTGTTCTGTGAGAAATTCTGGAAAATTTTTGCATGATAATAATGAACTTGCTAAAAATATGGACTGGACACCTGTTTTTTCTAATGATTTCACCTATATTCTGAAGGCATATCCAAAAATCCTTCCTGGCTGGCCAGAAGATTACAGGGTTCAGATAGAAAATGATATGTCAGGACTACCTGATCATAATTCAAAGTGGATTGAGATTAGAGTTGTTCTGCGGGAAAATTCGGTTTGGGCCTGGGTTGATGACAGACTTATTGCGTATAAAAGAGATGAGAATTTACAGAAGGAAGGTTTTGCAGGGATTATGATAAGTCAGGGTGTTCAACTTGCAGGATTGACAATTACAAAACCTGAGGAAGAAACTCCTGACTTTTACCCTGTAAGAATTAATGGATATGCAAATGGCAGATTTATAACAGGCAACACATTTTTAAAACCATTCAAGGAAGCAGGCAAAATTACCTATATTTCAGGGATCCCCTTTATTCTTCCTTCTGTCAATATAGAAGGTAATGACCATCTGGATATCAGCAAATCTCTATTCAGGGAAGGTAATCTTGAAGGATATTTTCCAGTTTATAACCATGCCTTTGCAGGTTGTTCAAAAAGAGACCCTGCAAGGATACAGTTGAGAATTCCATTTGATACATATAACTGCCTTTATGTCCTTGCTGCATCTGATGGTAGACCCAACAGTGTTC
>JAOAAW010000126.1 GCA_026418655.1 bacterium
GACCCATAATGATGTCTTTATTATTGCTGGTTCTGGTACATCTTCAATGGAAGCCGCTGTTGTAAATATTCTCTCACCTGGAGAAAAAGCCATTGTCATATCTGGTGGAAAGTTCGGAGAAAGATTTGTTGAAATCATAAAGGCCTATGGTTGCATTCCTGTTGTGATAGAACCCGGCTGGGGTAATGATGTTGACATCAAACTGGTGGAACAAACATTGAAACAAAACCCGGATATTAAGGCTGTATATGCAACACTTGTTGAAACATCAACAGGAACGACCTATGATATAAAAGGACTTGGTGCGCTGATTGCTGATTTTTCTGATGCAGTTCTTGTCGTTGATGGTATCAGCGGGCTGGGAGCAGTGGAATGTAGAACTGACGATTGGCATATTGATGTTCTTGTTTCAGGTTCACAAAAAGCCTTGAGCCTTCCACCAGGTCTATCTTTTATATCAGTCAGTGAAAAGGCATGGAAAAAAATCAATGGTTCAAAACTTCCCAAGTATTATCTTGACCTGAAAAAATATAAAAAGGCCATGGAAAAATTTGATTTTCCATTCACAATGGCAGTAAGTCTTGTCATTGGCTTAAGCAAATCCCTGGAAATTATCAGACAACAGGGACTCGAAAAACTCTGGGAAATCCACAGGAAAAGAGCCCTTGCAGTGAGAAAAGCAGCAGAAGCAATGAAACTTGAAATTTTTTCTAAATCCCCATCAGATGCTGTCACAGCAATACTTTTACCTCAAGGAATTGACGGAGAAAAATTCTGTTCTGACCTGAGAAAGGAATTTGGAATGTCTGTTGCAGGCGGGCAGGATAAACTGAAAGGAAAGGTTGTAAGAATATCTCATTTTGGATGGCAGGATGAATTTGATACAGTATCTGTTGTTGCAGCGATTGAAATTATGTTAAATAAATACAATTTCAGGGTTGAACCCGGAACCGGTGTAAAAGAGGCGATGCGAGTACTTTTTGAAACATAACAGTTTATGATACATCCCAGCAAACAGCTGGCAATTGATACAATTAAAAGGAAGAAAACAAACGGTATTCCTACCTTTTTAGTCCATTTAATGGATATTCCTCTACTTGAAAAACTTGCCTGTGTTCCACCGGGAACATATGAAAAAGAGCCAGAAAAAACCTATCTCAGGTATGTGTGGAATATTGGTATCAATTGCCTTGACCAGTTTATTCCAGATAATCCATTGACGATGACTCAGAAAGGATTTGATAAAAACACAAGAAAAACAGCAACCACAGGACTGAAAAATTTCATTCTTGATGGTATTGTCATAGATAGCCCTGAATCCGCTGTTTTGCATATGGAAAAATATTTTATCCCTTCCATTAGAAAAGCTATTGAAGAATTTAATGAGGAACAAACCGTAAAATCCATCATAAGTCAGGAAAACACTATACAGGAAAAACTGGGTGAAACTGTGCTGAAATCAGGTTATGGTTATATAAAATTCCCCACATTAAGTTATGGCTATTATGGTTATGAAAACTATTTCATGGCTTATCTGCTGTATCCCGATGTTACAGAAAAGGTTTTTTCTCTTCAGGCTGATTATGCTGAACTTCATAACAGGGCTGCTGCAAAAGCAATAGTTGAAGGAAATCTACCACTTTTATATCGTCTTGATCATGATATGGCTGATTCAAGAGGACTTCTAGTAAGTATGAAATCCCTTGAAAAAATGTGGCTTCCACATTTTTTCCGCTCAATCAAGCCAGTACTGAAAACAGGTATAAACCTCATCTGGCACTGCGATGGAAATCTCATGGAACTTGTGCCTTATCTTATTGACTGCGGAATAAAAGGCTTTCAGGGTTTCCAGTATGAAGCCGGTATGGACTATGCTAAAATCTGTAGAATGAAGGCAAAAGATGGAGATTCTCTTATCATTGTTGCTGGCGTATCCGTTACTGATGTACTGCCAAAAGGCACTCCTGAGATGGTAAAAAAGCAGATGAAATTTCTCGTGGAAAATGGTCCTGAAACCGGATTGTTTCTTGCTGCATCAAGTTCCATTACTCCAGGAACAAACAGAGAAAATGTATTAACATTTATAGAAGGTTTGAAGTATTATCGGGAACATGGGAGATGCCAATGAAAAATTGGGAATGGTTGTTTAATGATTTTTCAACTGTTTTGAAAAAAAATCAGATGAGTTATGGTGATTCAAAAAAAGGAGTATGGCAGGTTGTTGATTATACGACAGAAGACTTTCCAGGAAAATTAATCCTTGCCCAGCCAGGAAGCAATGCTCCTGATGTAAAGGTAAAAATTCCACTTAAAGGAACTTATGGTATATATCTTGGACTTTTTCAGAATTTCTGCGACCAGATAAAAGTAAAAATGAGTAATGATATTGTCTTTGAAAGATTGAGACATTCCTCAAAGATTGTAAAGAAACAGGCATTTGAAGATGTTTTCTGGAAAACTGTTCAACTTAATGGAAATGATGAAATAATAATACGACAGGAACCAGGCATCAGGGCATCGATAGGTTATATTATTGCAAAAAAACCAGCAAAGAAAAACAACGAGAAAAAGTATCTCATCCATCTTACAGATGATGGGTTTCCTTCTAATTATGGAGTTCCAGAAGATATAGATGATGCTTGCTGGAATATTATTGCCTGCAGCAGGATAAAATTTGATTATGTCTCCAGGGGTATTAATCCCACAAGTATGGCGGATTATCCAACAAAACATCGTTCTCTGAGAAGAAATCCTGAAAAACTTCTCAAAACTCAATTTCCTGCAGAGATTTACAGACAATGTTATGAAACGCTTGCAAAATTTTTCAAAAAAAATCAAAATGTCCACGAAAGATATTTTGAATATGCAAAAAATGCAGGAATAAAACCATTTGCCTATTGTAGAATGGCTATGTACCATGCCAACCCGCCCTGGGATTGTTTTCGTTCGAAATTCTATGATACACATCCTGAGTTCAGGTGTATCGACATTGATGGGATCCCCGTAAATAGAATGAGCTTTACATTTCCTAAGGTAAGAAATGAATTTATAAAACTATTCACTGAAGCCATTGAGTTTGGCGCTGAAGGTGCAACCAATTGTTTTGTAAGAGGTTTTCCTTTTGTATGTTATGAGGAACCTGTCAAAAAAAGATTTAAACAACTTTACGGTGAGGATATCACGAAACTACCTGAAACAGATATACGTGCAGAAAAAGTCAGATCAGAATTTGTAACGCAATATATGCGAGAGTTAAGAAATGCTCTAAATAGTATCAGAAAATCTCTATTGAATGTTGCCATAGTCCATGCAAATGAGGATGTTTGCTGGTATTATGGCCTTGATATACGAACCTGGATTAAAGAAGGTCTCATCGATATTCTGTGTCCTTACACATGGGGAATTGAGGGAGAGCCTGTGGAGATTGACATGAATTTTTTTACACAGTGCGTAAAAGGAAGCTGTGTAAAACTTTTGCCTTTCCTTGGCTCCCTGTATAATGATAAAAATCCGGTTAATATTCTCAAACGAGCACTCAAAATGACAAAATACCCTATAGATGGATTTTCTTTCTGGGATGGTGTTGACAACAGAATTGACCCAATGTTTCATATGATTATAGAAAGCCTTGGCAGCAAAGAATCAATATTAGAAGCTATGGAAAAACTTAAAAACTGGCCGGATTCCAGAGTGGTTATTACACTGCAAGGAACAAAGGTTAATAAGCACAATTACGGAATGGCTATGTAAATGAAAAAAATAAATATTGGCATCGCAGGTTCTTGCGGAAGAGGAATGTCATTCAAAATTGCCTGTGAGGCAAGTGGCGTACTAAAAATTCATGCTGTCTGTGATATAAATGAAGAAAAACTTGAAGAATCAAGAATAACGCTTGGTGCAGAAGAAAAATATACTGATTATTATGAAATGCTTGAAAAATCCGATATTCAAGCAGTTATTATTGGTACGCCAATGCCCTTCCATGCACCTCAGGCAATAGCTGCTTTAAATAAAAATATCCATGTCCTCAGTGAAGTCCCTGCAGGCGTTTCAATTGAAGAATGCAAACAACTTGTTCTTGCTGCCCGCAGGTCAAAAGCAGTATATATGATGGCAGAAAATTACACATATATAAAGGCCAATGTGATAGTAAAGGAAATCGTGAAAAGAGGACTTTTTGGCGAACCTTATTATGCCGAGGGTGAATACATTCACGAATTAAAACAGCTTAATGAAATAACAAAATGGAGAAGAAAATGGCAAACAGGGATTAATGGGATTACCTATGGAACTCACAGTTTAGGACCTATTCTTCAATGGATGTATCCTGATAGGGTTGTTTCTGTTTGCTGTGCGGGAAGCGGCCATCACTATAAAGACCCCAGGGGAAATTATTATGAAAATGAAGACAGTTGTGTCATGCTTTGCAAAATGAAAAGCGGTTCTCTTGTGAAAATCCGCGTGGATATGCTTTCAGACAGACCGCATGCAATGACAAATTATCAGCTGCAGGGCACAAAAGGTTGCTATGAATCAGCAAGAGCACCTGAAGAAAAACACAGAATATGGTTGAAGGATCTTTGCAAAGATATGAAATGGATGGACCTTGATGACCTTGAAAAAGAATTTTTACCTGAGGATTGGAAAAAACAACAGGAAATGGCAATGAAAACAGGCCATGGTGGTGGTGATTATATTGAGGTAATGGACTTTGTTGATGCAATACTGGGAAGAAAATCCTGTCCGATAGGAATTGACGAAGCAATGGATATGACATTACCGGGTCTGGTCAGTCAGCAGTCGATAATTGAGGGCAGCAAGTGGCTTGATGTGCCTGATTCAAGACAATGGAGATGAAAAATGAATAAGACGAAAGAGATAAAACTAGGAGTTGTTGGTGTAAGAAGGGGTATGAGTTTTGCGGCAGGAGCCGAGCAGGCAGGAATGAAACTTGTTGCAATATGTGATATCTGGGAAGAAAAATTAAAGGAAGCAGAAAAGAAACTCGGGGTGAAAACATATACTGACTATGACAGATTTCTTGAACATGATATGGAAGCAGTGATACTTGCAAACTACTTTCATCAGCATGCTCCTTTTGCAATCAAGGCATTGAAAGCAGGAAAACATGTCTTGAGCGAAACTGCCTGTAATAGCACAATTGCTGAAGGAGTGGAACTATGCAGAACCGTTGAAAAAACTGGACTTATTTATATGCTTGCCGAAAACTATCCATACACAGTTTTCAATATGGAGATGAAAAGACTATATGAAAGCGGAGAAATTGGTGAGGTAACCTATGCTGAAGGAGAATATAATCATCCAATGTCTCCAGAATCCCGTTGTGTATTGGCTCCAGGAATAAACCACTGGCGCAACTGGATGCCGCCTACCTATTACTGTACACACGCACTTGCTCCACTTGTTTTTATCACTGAAACAATGCCTGTTAAAGTCAATGCTCTTTCAATTGCCAGGCCTTCCATTAACAGCCGCACCGCAAGAAGAGCTGATCCTGGTTTTGTAATATTGTGCAGAATGGATAATGGTGCTATTTTTCGCATTTTTGGCCTTATCCTGCCCGGACACAGTAACTGGTATAGAATACATGGAGAAAAAGGGGCAATGGAAATAACGCGTGGTCCTGGATATTTCGGTCCAGGTCTGATAAGAATATGGCATGAAGAATGGACAAAAAGAAAAGGTCAACCGCTGGAAAGAACCTATGTTCCTCAGTGGCCAGAAAAAGCAGAAATTGCGACAAGGGCAGGTCATGGGGGTGGTGATTTCTGGGTGAACTGGTATTTTGCTCACTCCATAAGAACAGGAAAACAACCTTTTCTTGATGTATACAGAGGGGTTACGATGAGTACTGTGGGAATACTTGCATGGAAAAGTGCACTTGAAGACGGTAAGCCATATGAGGTACCCGATTTTAAGAAAGAATCAGAAAGGAAAAAATATGAGAATGATGATGCTTCACCATTTCCTGATGCAAAAACAAAGAACAAACTTCCACCCAGCATACTCGGATTTGTTGAACCCAAATCCAGAGATATTGTCTTTGCAAAAAAAATCTGGAAAAAAATGGGGTACAATGAATAAAAACATAGGAGGGACAAATGATAACGTGGGTAATTTTGATATTGTTTATGGGATTGGGGTTACTGTTTTTTCCCGGAAAATTTGCTGAAGATCAGGAATGGATAAAACAAACAGGACTGGCAATTACTCTCATATGCATAGGAATTTGTATGAGAATGATTGCCCTGAGGAGAAAAGGTGAAAGAGAGAAAACTCTTGCCAGAATAAAAGAGCTCGAGAAGGAAATTGATTCCTTAAGAAGCAGGCTCGCACAGTTTTCTGAAAAGGAACAGAACAATCTGTAATTCAACCCGAGCAAAATTCTGTAATGCTTGTTTCTATTATAATTCCTGTTTTTAATGAGGAAAAAACTATTTTTGAGATTCTACTTCGGGTAATAGAATCTGATACCGGAATTTGTCAGAAACAGATTATTGTCGTTGATGACGGATCAACAGACAATACCCCGAAAATTCTGGAAAAGGTCAGAAAAAAATTCAGTAATATTTCAGTTATAAAACACCCGTATAACAGAGGTAAGGCAGCTGCATTAAAAACAGGTTTTTCTTATGCAACAGGTGATATCATTATCATTCAGGACGCAGATCTTGAATATGACCCTTCTGATTACAAAAGGTTAATAACACCAATTATTAATGATGAAGCGGATATTGTTTTTGGTACAAGGTTTTATAAGGGCAGACCTGGTAACATGCCTTTGACCAGATACATCTGCAACAGACTTTTAACCCTTCTATGCAGGATTATGTATAACATTAAGATATCTGATATGGAAACAGGTTATAAGGTATTCTCAAGAAAAGTGCTCGAAAAAATTGAAATTGTTTCTAACGGATTTGATTTTGAACCTGAATTTACGATTCTTGCTGCAAAACAAAAATTCCGAATAAAAGAGGTAGGCATCAGCTATAAACCGAGAAGTGTTGAACACGGCAAGAAGATAAAATTTAAGGATGGGATAAGCGCTTTAAAAACAATTTTCAAAAACAGATTCAGGGGATAGAGATGAAAAAATTTTCAATATTATTTGCTTTTTTTGTTATGCCACTACTTGCAGCACAATTTCCTTTAAAAGATGTTTCTTACAATGCATACATTGATATTTCAGGACAATGGCAATTTAAAATGGATAATACAGACATTGGAATCAAAGAGAAATGGTATGAAAATGGCTATGACCGTTCGTCCTGGGAAAAGATTGTGGTTCCAGGCGTTTGGAACAAAAACCCCGGAAGTGTTTCTTATCCTGTTCCTGAGGGCATAGGATGGTATTTTCGCAAAATCAGGATACCTTCAACCTGGAACCAGGAGGTGCTTCTGGTTTTCCTGGGTTCCATGTATACCACAGATGTCTGGATTGACGGAAGGTATGCTGGGGTTCACAGGGGCGGATATACCCCTTTCTTCATTGACATCACACAACTTATAAGACCAGGGAAAGACATTGACCTTGTTATAAGGGTGGACAATCGTCGGGGTAAAACAATACCTTCCACAGGGATTGGCTGGCATCCTTTTGGTGGTATTTACAGAGAGGTCTTTATCATTCACAGACAGAGTGTTCATTTTGAATCTGTGGCAACCTCAACTGTTCTAAAGGAGAACCATGCAATTTTCAAACTTGAAGTTGACATTGTAAATAATTCAAAATCATTATTTAAAGGTGACGCAATAATACAATTGAAGGACAAACAAAAAATTGCAGGCATACAAAGAATTCCTGTCCATGTACCATCCGGAGAAAAAAGAAATATTGGTTTTCAGTTAAAGATAGATAATGCAAAACTCTGGTCTCCTGATAATCCTTATCTTTATACAACAGTTATCTCGCTTTCTAATGGCTGTAAAGTTGAATTTCAGACAGGGTTGAGACAATTTGAAGCAAGGGATGGAAAGATTTATCTCAATGGAAAAAGGATATGGCTACAGGGATTTGGAAATCATGAAGAATTCCCTGGTTATGGTCCGTGTATCAGCGAAGCATTGTTGAAAAAAGACCTTCTACTGATGAAAAATGTTTACAAAATAAACACATTGAGAACCGGACATTACCCGTTTCACCCGTTGTTGTTTGAGCTGTGTGATAAACTTGGCATTATAGTGCACACTGAAATACCTGCATGGCAGGTTGACAGGAACTTTGTTCAATCTGATGAAGCATGGAATTTATGGTTGAAACCACAGCTTGAAGAAATGGTACAGACCTTCAGAAATCATCCGTGTATCGCATTCTGGGGGCTTTCAAACGAACTCTACAATGTTCCGGTTTATCATAAAAAAGCAGCAGAATTTGTCAGAACACTTGACTCAACAAGATTTATTACAATTGTCTGCGCAGCAACATCTGACCTTGAATCCAACAAAATTGCAGACATTGTTGCAAGAAATTTTCACTATGGTTGGTATCATTCCAAAAGTGTCTATGCGTTGAGGGATGGTTTGCCTGTTGTGTTGAATACGTCTGAGGGAAAACCAATCTGGGTGGCTGAAATCGGTGCTCTTGCCAATCCAGGTAATTACACAGGCGGATATGGAGACTTTGCAAGGGGTACAGAAACATATCAGGATAAAGTAGTAAGATATGGCGTTCAATATTGTGCGACACAAACAGACCAGATTTGCGGTATTAGTGTCTGGACACTCTCTGATTTCCACGGCAGGTCACAGTTCATACCGCATGGAATACTTGATGAATTCAGAAAACCTAAGATATCAGGTTATACAATCTGCAATCTTTTTAATGGAAATATCCGGGTATTTATCTGCGAAGAAGATACAATGGTCAAACAGGGTGAAAAATTCCGAGCATCCATAAGGTTTTTCAATCCAGATGAAAAACAATATGAAAATCTTGAAATACGATGGTGTATTATAAAAAATCAAAAAAAACTATGTTCAGAAAATTTCAAATTCAGTATCGATGGAAAAAGACAGAAAGAAATTGGTAAGATTGAATTTCAGGCGCCTGATGAACCCGGTCTGTATACAATCTGGATAGAACTTTTTGATTCAAATGGTAATTGGTTATACACAAACAGCTGTTTTTTTGATGTAAAAGAATTTTCAAATCCAGGTATCTTAAAGGTTAACATCAATGGAAATTATGAAGATGCGAGAATGGTTTATCAGGATATTCAAATACCTGTATATCCACACATTGGCCTTGTCATACCCTTTGAACCGGGTAATTACAGATTTGAATTTAGAGCAAAGGGATATGTTCCTATGGTGAAAGATGTAAGCATAGAAAAAGGCAAAGATACCGAATTAACAATAGATTTCATTAAATGAAGATAAGGTTGCATTTTGAAGTATTTGTATGGTTGATTATTGCGACAGTGTGGCTTTATTTTTCTTTTTTTCATGGTTTTGATGATGATGAATTTCAGCATTGTCACAATGCCTATTTGATCTGGAAGGGACTTGTTCCTTACAGAGATTTTTTTGAACATCATCTTCCTTTATATCATATACTGCTTTCTCCGCTTTTTATTTTTGGAGAACAGCCATCAACAATTTTTTTATTCAGGCTTGCCAGTCTTATAAGCAGCAGTATAGTTTTTCTACTCATCTATAGATACATGAAAGAAAATTATGATGTTTTAACTGCTATCTTTTCGTTGGTGCTGCTTGCTTTTGTCCCAATGTATCTTTTGAAAATGACAGAAGCAAGGCCTGAAAGCATCGCCATGATATTTTTCACAGCTACTATTGTTTCTGTTTTTTCCATAAAATCCGATAAAGAAAAGGATTTTTTTTCAGGGGTATTGAGCGGATTGATGGTTTGCTTTTCTCTTAAATATGTTTTTGCCTGGTCTGGATTATGTGCTGCAGTTTTTCTTCAAAAAGGTAGAAAAAATGGAATTTTATTCATCGCAGGTTCTCTGGCTGGAATTTCCCCTCTTCTTATTTACCTTTTAATCCGGGGGCTCGCTCCAGAATTTATTCAGTCAACACTGATTATGAATGTGAAATGGAAATATAAATTTTCACCTTCAGGATACCTGTATGAAGCTTTCACAACTGCAGGATTTCTCATTGCATGTGCAATTGCAGGTCTTTTCAGCAGGGAAAGAAAAAATAGCATACCAAACCTGTTTCTTCTTTCAGGAAGTTTTCTGGTGATCATCTGTATACCCGTTCCTTACAGACAATCATATCTTCCGTTTCTTATCAGTTGTACCTTCTGTGCCGCACCATTTATAAAGGATTTTTTCAACCTCATTCAGAATAAGACACTTAAATTTATAGTTGCCATAATATTGTTTCTGTGTGCAACCAGCAATTGTTTTCCGATTATAAAAAAAGAAGTATCTCAAACCAACCTTGCGGATTTAAAAAAAATGGAAAAGATAGATAACATATCTCCGGACACACCATTTTTTGATGGAAGGGCATTTATGTTTTACAGAATGCATACAGGATACTTTGGATTTATGCACCATGAATTACTTGAAATGCTTAATTCAGATGATTACAGTAACCATGTAATTGAAGAGATAACAGAGAATGAGTTTCCTGTGGTTATTTATGACTACAGGGTCAAACAGATGCCCCCAAAGATACAGGATTTCATTCAAAACAATTATTGTATTTTTGAAGATGATATCTATCTTCCAGGAGTAAAAATTGACAGGGCTCAATTTTCTGAAGGAAAAGCCGATTTTACAATAATGGTTACTGGATGGTATAGAATTACATTTTCTGGCAGTATGTTATCAGTGGATGGATTATCAGTTAAATCAGGCACTTTACAATTTCTTGAAAAAGGCAGTCATTTT
>JAOAAW010000133.1 GCA_026418655.1 bacterium
GGGTCCATTTCTTGGCGGTCTTGCTTCTGATATATGGGGATACAGAAACACTTTTTATTTTTCAGGCATACTGGTGGGTATTGCCGGTTGTATGATCATGCTGGGCGTAAAAGAACCTGAAATGAAGCAGGAACAAAAGGAACAAACCGATGTAAGCAAAACAAATTCAAAAACCAATCTTTTGTTTCTTCTCATCATCCTTTTTTTGTTTCAATGTTCTGCAACCTTTCTTTCACCTGTTCTTGCGCTTTTTATCCAGAAGATTTCACCTGAGACAAAAAAAATCTCAACAATAGCAGGTTCAATCATAGCGGCATCAGGAATTGCAAGTGTCTTTGCAGCAATGATATCAGGCAACCTTGCAGAAAAAAAAGACCACAGAGTCCTTCTCGGAATAATGCTTTTTTTATCAGGAGTCATCACAATTCTGTCATCACTATCTAAAACAACAGCACAACTTCTTTTTTTAAGAATTGCCTCTGGATTTGCGGCAGGGGGTATTATTCCCACAATCAACACACACATAAACCTTGAAACTAAAAGAAGTCAGCTCGGAAGAAATTTTGGCGTTGCAGGTGGTATTTCATCTCTTGGCGCTGGAATTGGTCCGATGATTGGCGGTGCGATCGCTTCTGTTTATTCGATAGAGACAACATTTATATTCAGTGGCATTTTGATTCTGCTCACAGGACTTGTATGCCCGATTTTGCTTGAGAAGACAGAAGTTGAGAAAAAGGAGAAATTACCGGAAATTTCAGAGTTGTGATTGCTTTTCTTTAAGGAGTTGACTGAGTCTTTTTTCGTATCTATCAAAACAATGCTCAAGAACCTCACCAGGGTTTCTGCCACTTTCCAGAATGAGCTCAAAACACAATATTGCAAGGTCTCCTGTTTCAATGTCGGCATGCGAACTTTTTTTTCTGTAAAGCTGCTCAATTTCATCAATATGCTTCCTCGCAAGCTGTAGCAATTTTTCCCTGTGATTTTCAGCATTCACAATGGATGAAAGATTATGTATTTTTCTTATTCTCTCAAGGGCAAACTCTGACAGTGCCATGTTTCTCCTTTCACAAAATAACTGTGGGAAATGTATTTTCAGCTGCTGATGTTTGAACTGGTCTGCCTGGCATTGATAAACTGATTTTCTGCTTTTTCAAGTATCATCATGTGTCCGCCATCAAAGATTTCCAGAAAAACATTTGCTTTCGGGTTAACCTGGCAGATTTTATTAAAGAGATTAAGGGATTGAGTAAAGGGAACTGATGGATCAAATTTTCCATGGTAGATGTAAATTTGTTTACACTTTGCAATTGCTTCCACATTAAAAATAGGTGAACGTTTCCTGTATTCATTCATTGTTAATTCACAGGGTGGTCCACCGCAGCATGCTTCCACATGAACTGAGTAATTCTTATTTTCATAATACCATGCTATCAGGTCAGTAACCGGACAAAAGGATGCAATACTTGTCCATAAATCAGGTTTATACCCTGCAAGCATCAGAGCCATATGTCCGCCGCCACTTCCACCGATGAGAAAGATATTGTCTTTATCTACATCTGCAATTGAGCAGACCCTGTCAATTGCATCTATGACATCCTGCATGGCTAAATTGCTGGCGCATGCCTGAGAAACACGTGGATTTGTTTTAAGATTCGGTCCACGAAATTCAGGAAGCAACAAATGCCACTGGTTTGTTTTCGCAACAGGATAGAGAGTCTCAACCTGGTTATGTCTGTCAAAACTCCAGGTGTGCAGTCCAACAAGAAGTGGAACTTTGTTTCCTTCAGGGCATCTCCAGAATAATGATGGTTCTTCTGAGCCATCAATTGAAGAACGTACAGTAATCTCTTCTATTCCAAGTTCTTCATAGTTTTCTATGTGCATCTCACTGATAATTTTCCACCATATTTTTGATTATGTCAATTTGACTTTTGAATTCAATATGTCATAATAATAGAAAATTTATTACCTGTCCATTGTGAATCTCATCTTTTGTGAACCTCTCCCTGGCAGATTCAGGATACAACGTACAGGTCATAAACAATATTAAAACGCTAATAAGGAGGAAATGTGCGCCATAAGTTTATCGCCGGGCTTTTCTTACTTATCTGTTTTTCTTCATTATTTGCACAGGACTGGGCAAAGATACATCCAACCGGTGTAAGACCATTAACTCCTGAAGAAGAAGCAAGCATAAGATCAAAAATGTTTTATATTACCCAGCCACAGGGACTGTTCAAGACACCTCTTCCATCATCAGTCAAAAATTCTGCCTATCTTCCAGTTGTCTCCAATCAGGGTGGACTTGGCTCATGCGCTGCCTATGCCACCTGTTATTATCTGAAAACCTATCAGGAAGCAAAAGAACGCGGCTGGTTGCGGCCTGATCCGTCTGTTAATCCTGAAAGGATTGCCAGTCCTGCCTGGGGATACAATATTGCAATAAGAATGCCTGCTTATGGAGGAGACCTTGCTGTTAACCACTTTCAGGTAGCCAATATTATCTGCGATTATGGAATAGCAAATCTTCAGGAAATGCCTTATGATGGAAATCCTTTAACCTACCAGTGGGATGCCTGGCCAACAGAATCAGTGTGGCGTCGCGCTATTGAATGGAGAGGACAGGCATTTGGAAGCATTTATATTCATTCACAGGAAGGACTGGATGCGCTTAAAGAGCATCTTGCTGCTGGAAATGTTGCTGTGATCACAACGCACATCTATTCAAATTTTGATGAGTATCCCTATGGTGCATACACAAATAATGAAGTTTTTTATCACTACACCACAGAGGGTTACAGGGGTGGACACGCACTTACAGTCATAGGATACGACGATAATAAGCAGTATTATCACAGCATTGATGGTAAGACAAAAAAAGGTGCGTTATTGTGTGTTAATTCCTGGGGACAGACCTGGGGAGTTATTGAACCTACTGTTGGTACACGCGGTTTTATCTGGCTTCCCTATGACTTTTTTCTTCAGAAAAAAAACGGAGACCCTGAAGCACTTGTTATTGTAGACAGGATGAACTATAAACCAGAAATCACTGCAACCATCGGAATAAACCACACAAGTGGAAGGAAACTCATTGTAAGGATTTATGGTGCTGAAAAGCACTATCCAGGATATTCGCCTGACGAAGTAAAATGGGTAAGAGAAGGAATGCCTGTAAGCAATGATTACCCGCTTGACAATAGCCGTATAGTGGTTGACTTAACTGATTTTGCCCGCTTTCGAACAATGGCATGGTATCTCGAAGTCATGCATCTTCCAATGTACCTTGGTACAGGACAGGTTAATTATTTTGCTGTGCAGAAAGGCGATGGAACACCTGTTGAATCT
>JAOAAW010000076.1 GCA_026418655.1 bacterium
AATAACTTTTATACAAAACAGGATGGTTCAATAGTTTCAATTCCTGGTACACTGCTTATTTCGGCTGTAAGTATTATAGAAGACGTTGAAAAGACCACAAGTTCAGATTTTAAAGATGCGGGTAATCTTATATACATCGCTGGCGTTACCTATGATGAACTCGGGGGTTCGCGACTTTTAAAAATTCTGAATATTGAAGCTGGCAGGTGTCCTGTTTCAAACCCTGAAATCACACTGCAGGTGATGAAAAAGTTGCATATTGCAATGAAAAATGGACTTGTACAATCATGTCATGATTGTTCTGAGGGTGGACTTGCAGTTGCCATTGCTGAGATGATGATAGGAAGTGGTTATGGCGCTGAAATTTATCTTGAAGATATTCCCGCTAAAACGGATAAAATTGTTTCACTCCTTTTTGGTGAAAGTCAGGGAAGATTTATAATTGAGGTTGATGAATCACATGTAGAACAATTTGAAAAACTTTTTGGAGATTTGCCACTTGCGTGTGTCGGAAGAATAATACCTGACTTCCGACTGAAAGTAATATTTAATGAGGATCTTTTACTTGATGTTGAAGGTGATATTATAAAGCAGAAATGGTCAGGAGCAATAACATGGTGAAAGTATTGATTTTAAGAACAGCTGGAACAAACTGCGATTATGAGACAGAATGGGTTTGCAAACTTGCGGGTGCTCACCCTTCAAGGATTCATATAAGAGAAATTACTTCAGGTAGGAAAAATATCCTTGATTTTGATGTTCTGATAATACCCGGTGGATTTTCATATGGAGACGATCTTGGGGCAGGTAAAGTTCTTGCCAATGAATTGATGTTGAAGTGTTATGAACAAATTGAAAAATTCAGAGAAAAGAAAAGACCGATAATTGGAATATGCAATGGTTTTCAGGTTCTTGTCAAAGGTAAAATGTTACCCTTCTGGAATAAAAGTACAGCGTCTCTTGTTTGGAATGATTCTGGAAGATTTGAAGATAGATGGGTATACCTGAGAGTTGAAAGGTCAAAATCACCATTTTTTAAAAATTTACCTGAAATAATCAGATTTCCGGTTGCTCATGCAGAAGGAAAATTTGTTGTCAAGAGCAATTATGTACTGGAAAAAATTGAAAAAGATAAACAGATAGTTCTACGGTATGTTGATGCTTCGGGAGAATCTGCATCATATCCTTATAATCCCAATGGTTCTATTGGAAATATTGCAGGTGTTTGTGATGAAACCGGACTTGTGGTTGGTATGATGCCGCATCCTGAAAGGGCTGTTGTTGGTATTCATCCTCCTGATTGGTACAGAAGGGTAGAGCGCGAAACATATTTTTACGGGTATAAATTTTTTACAAATGTGATAGAATATTGCTCATAATTTTTTTGAAATTTGAAAGGAGTTGCAAAGGTGGATATTGATATTCTACAAAAAGCAGAAGTTCTTGTTGAGGCACTGCCCTATATTCAAAAATATAAGGGTAAGATATTCGTGATTAAAGTTGGCGGCGGAATACTCAAACTTCCAGAGTCAAAACGCAGTATTCTGCATGACATCGCCTTTCTGCATTCAGTGGGAATAAAAGTGATTGTTGTGTGTGGAGCAGGACCTTTCATAACTGAGGAGATTGAAAAAAGAGGGAAAAAAGCAAAATTTATTGAAGGATTGAGGGTAACTGATGCAGATATTCTTGAGGTTGTTGTTGAGTTGCTTGGCAGGGTAAGGGACGAAATCGCTGAATTACTGAAAAAAGATTTTAATATTGATGTGTACCCACTGAAACCTGAACATGGCCATCTAATCGCGAGAAAAATTCACTGGCAGAAAGGTGACGAGATTATAGACCTGGGTTTTGTGGGACAGGTGGAAAAGGTGGGAACAGAAATTATAAAATCCCATCTTGATAAGGGAGTGGTTGTTTTTGCACCGATAGGTATTTCCTCTGAAGGCCAGATGTACAACATAAATGGTGATTCTGTTGCATCGGCAGTGGCGAAAGATCTCAGTGCTGAAAAATTAATTTTTGTGACAGCAGTCCGTGGGGTTATGAGAAATGTGGACAATCCTGATACACTGATATCAGTTATGACATCTTCTCAGGTGGAGAATCTTATCAATGAAAAAGTTATTCAGGGTGGAATGCTGCCAAAAGTTCGGGGAGCAATAGCGAGTTTGAAGGGCGGGGTAAAAAAGGTCCATATAATCAGCGGGAATGTACCACATTCCATCATTCTCGAAGTGTTTACTGAACATGGGGTAGGAACTGAAATAATTCTGGAGGAAAAAGC
>JAOAAW010000168.1 GCA_026418655.1 bacterium
ACCCAGTGTTCGGTAGGTATTTCCCTGGGGAATTCGGTCCAACTGTTAGAAGGTTTGTATACCACCTATAGTCTACAGCCGTACCAGAATTATAAGGAGGCAGATATTCATTGTAATCATTCGCATACATTAAGAAAGCCATACCCAGCTGTTTAAGATTTCCCATACATACTGCCTGTCTTGCCTTTTCCCTTGCCCTGCTCAGAGCAGGCAATAGCATCGCTGCCAAAATCGCCACGATTGCTATCACCACCAACAGTTCTATCAAAGTAAAACCCTTTCTCATTTTACTCACCCCCTTTCGGTTTTCAATTTCTGTGTACATGGCAAAACAATTTCGACTTTTTTAACTTCTCCATTTAAAAGCTTTTTTAAAGACTCTGTCGCATATTTACCAAGTTCAAAAAGCGGTTGAACAAGCTCATGAATGTATTTTTTTTGTTCATATCTCTCTGGAACCTCGTCAAATGTAGCAATTTCAAGATCTCGGGGTACATTAATGCCTCTTTCTATAATTGTATCAAGAACCATTTCTATTAAACCACTTCCCAGAACAAAAATTGCCGAAGGTTTATATTTTTCAAACATATAAACAAAATCGTTTTTGAATTTTAATACATCGAATTCAAAAGGTATATGTTTTGTCACGCTCATTCTTACCAGTCCATCTTCATCAAAATTAATACCAGCGTCTCTAAAAGCACTGATAAATCCTTTATATCTATGTACAATATACGAAAGATCCTCGCAAAATCCAACAAAACCTATTCTTTTATGTCCCTTCTTTATCAAAAAATCCGCCATTTGCCGGGCTGATGTTTCGTGGTCTGTGCTCACATAATTAATACCGGGCTCAATTCTGTTAATGCCGATCACAGGATACGAAAAACTTTCTAATTCCTTAACATAATTTAATTGTCCCAGATCAGGAGTAATCCATATAACACCGTTGATACCTGATCCGGTGCAAATGTTCAATACTTCAGAAGAATCATAGTTAAAAGAGAATGTTTGTATATCAAATTCATCCTCTATTTCAGACGAAAGGATACCGCTAACAATAGGTGGAATAAAAAAACCTGTTGTCGCAGTTCGTCTCGGCGGAAGAATTATAAGAAATTTTAAAATTTTTGAAACATGAACCGGATTTTTAATAAACGTACCTCTTCCTGGCAATCTCATAATGAGGGAATTTTTCTCAAGTTCTTCAAGTGCACGGCGAACAGTGACATGACTAACTCTGAATCGGTGAGAAAGTTCAATCTCGGTTGGTAATTTATCCATTTTCTTACCATTTCTCACCATTTCCATAAGATAATCGATTATTTCTTTATACTTCGGGCTGTTTTTATTTCTTGACACCCTTATATCCATGTTTATAATATATTTATAAATATGATTTTTGTCAAGTCCTGATCTTTTACCCTAAGGAAAAAATGAGGAACCAAAACATAAGCGCTGGGTACATCCACTCTGCCAAAATCTTGAAATTGACACAGATGGTCCTTTTGTAAATCTGACACATAGAAAAATCCTCTCTGTTTGCGAAAATGGAACTAAGAAAAGCCTTGATGAAGGGAAAACATGGTCAACTCCTGTTTTTGTCTGTAATGGGTTGAGACCGGATTGGTGTCAGATACTGAAAACAAAAAATGGTACTCTCATCATTTTGTACCTGAAATTTGATACATACAAATTTCTCTGGAATTCAGAAAAATCAGAACCAGAAGATGATTGCAAACTTGAACTATGGTGTACTCGCAGTACTGACAACGGTAACACATGGATTGATAACCATATGGTTATTGATGGCTATGATGCAGAATTCTTTGGATTCGTACAGACCAGAACAGGCAGAGTAGTGGCAAGTGTTGAACACCTTGCTACAAAGCCAGGAAGATGGGTGAGTTTTTCAATATACTCAGATGATGAAGACAAAATATGGAAAAAAAGTAATATCATTGATATTGGTAGATGCGGACATCATTCTGGTGCTATGGAGCCAACTGTCGCAGAATTAAACAATGGAAAGTTACTGATGCTGATAAGAACAAACCTTGATTGGTTCTGGCAGGCTTTTTCTGAAGATGATGGAAAGACCTGGTTAAAACCTGTTGTAATTGCAAAACAAAAAGGACATATCAGCTATCCATACATATTTGAAAGAAGCCCAGGAGAACTCTGGGTAACAGCACTCTGGTTAAAGGAACCCGATGGAAGCAATTCTAAAATACCTTTAAGAGTAAAATTACAGGAAGACCAGTTTTTAAAAATGATGGAAAGATGGAAAGGACTTCAGAAATGAAAATGGATGTTATAAAAAACCACCTGGAATTTATAATCTCCAGTGAATACTGGAAAGTGAAACATTCAAGAAAAAATGGAGGCACAGTTTCAAGTATTGTTTTAAGATATGGAAGTGATAAAAATTTACTTGTGGAGCCATTTACCTTATTATTGATTGTTAAGGAAGGAAATAAATATAACAGATATAGGGCTTTGAAATTTTCACCCCCGATATAACGGAAACAAATCATCTTTTCGTTCGAGAAAATTTTGGCTTCTATCAGGTACGTTACAAAGATATTGAGGATAATGGTGATGTTGAATTTTCCCCCTATGGGAAATGGCAAATTCCTGCATCGGTCAAAAAAGGAAGATTTCATTTTTCATACTTTCTCGGCCTTCCATTCAGTAAGGGACAATATAAAGTTCACAAACCATATTTTCATGCAATGATTGACAGTAGATGGCCTGACGAAAAACAGCTGGATACACTCGCAGAATCAGGCGTCAAACTGGTACGATTGCACAACGACTATCGTGAAGATGGTCCTTTCTGGCATGACGGCTGCTATCCACCTTATGATAAAGAAAACATGAAAAAAATGGATTGGGTGATTAACCAGATTCACAAAAGAGGAATGAAAATTGTCCCTTATTTTTCTCTGAAAGAACTGCATCCGGATGCACCCGAATATAAAAAATTCAGTGAAGAATGGAAAAGAACTATTGATAAAAGAACAACTATCCATAATTATGCAGGAACCGGGGAGTTTGGTGCGCAAATGTGTCTTGCTTCTGGTTGGAATCAATTCAGAAAAAAATCCATAGATAAAGTTCTTAAAAACCATGATTTTGATGGTGTATATTACGATTGGGTATCCTCCTTGTACTCCAATAATCCTTGTCATTTCAACGGAAAAGAACATACCGATATTGAAGAACTTCTTGATTTAATATTCTGGACAAGAAAAAGGGTAGGACCTGATGGTATTGTTTTTCTTCATCTTTCAGGAGTTCCAGTAATGGTCATAGAAAATGTGGCTGATCTTGTTTATACTCATGAAGATCTTCCCTGGTTGTGTCCATATCCTGGTGATTTCTCACCTGAAACAGATTTTTCTGGAATTACAGAACACCAGATTACAACAAGTTATCTGTGCAAAGATCCAGATAAAGAAAAATTCTTCACATTAAGCTGTTTTCTTGAAGGATTATGGGTATGTCCGAGAACAATATCTAACAATGATCCTGTTCTTCGAGAAATGAGAAAATTCAAGAAAATGGAAAAGAAAGGATGGCGAAAAAATTCATCAATAAAAATAAGAATGCATCACTTGACCAGAGCCAGTACTGTTGATAAACTCTGTATACAGGGAGAAGCAATTTCCCTTTCAGGATATGAAAGCTTTTTTATAGAAATAGAAAATATCGTTAAAAGGGGGTATTGTGAAAAAAATAACACTAGGATTGACGTCTGTTGAAATTCTTATTCTTGTTGGGCTTGTATCTCTTGGAACAGGTATCTTCTTTCCTGAAATGGCGCGAATAAAGGAAAAAGTTAATCAGGCACTCTGTATAAACAATTTGAAACAATGCTATATGGCACATATGATGTACGCAGCTGACTTTAATGATTATCTTGTCCCAAACGAAAACCCAAGACAACCCGATTATCCCAGGGTATGGACATCAGTATTGATTGGGTATTATAAATATATTACTGATAGTAGAATAGTTCATTGCCCTTCTGTTGAACCACAACAAGCTTCTATTAGCTTCTGTTACGGAAGCTGGGCAAGAAACTTTATAAAAATCGGTGAATTATCAGAAAAGTACAGAAAACCACCAAAGGACTTTATACTTCTTGCCGATTCCTGGGCAACCAACATACAAAGAGAGATGTGGTTTTTTGAAGAATCTAAAGGAAAAAACTATGTGATTCACTGTCGGCATGACGGGAAAGCAAACATTCTTTTTCTGGATGGACATGCTGAACCCATAGAGCCAGAAAGATTGAAAAAAGGTGAATTTGCACCTTTTATACCGGCTGTTCTGGTAGATATGTAGAAATCTTTTTCAACTCACCAAACATAAAAGCGTGTGTTTTTTTCACAGGTTGACATTTCATTTTCTCATAAAGCATTAAACATGGAAAAATACTGTCGGTTCCATATTTCCTGTTGATTGAATCCATAACCTTTAACATTTTTTCTCTTTTCTCATTTTTGAATAAAGACATTTGATATCTTTTTTGTATCCCTGAGACACTCACTCCAATAAGTCTTACTTTTTTATACCACCTTTCATTAAACATAATAGAACTCGCGTTTTTGAATATTGATTGATCATCATTAAACCAGAATGGATATGTTTTTCTTTTTGTAAATACAGTAAAATCACTGTATCTAAGGGTTAAAGTAATTACATTGCCATAATAATCTTCTTCACGCATCCTCATTCCAACCTGATGAGACAATCTGCACAAAACACTCAATAAAAGACTCATATCATCTGTATCCTGTTGCAGGGTATATGAATGCCCGAATGATTTTGGTTCAGGATTTTGAACACACACCTCTGTTTCTCCTATACCCTGACATAAATACCATATTTCTTCTCCTCTTATACCAAATTTTTCTCTGAATAAATCTACTGGAATTTTCCTGACCTGCCCGCAAAATTCAATACCCATTAAATTAAGATATTCAGCCATTTTGGGACCTATACCAGGAACCTTTTCCACAGGTAATTTTTCCATAAATTCTAGAATTTGGTCTTCCTTTACTATCATAATCCCATCAGGTTTACATAGATCAGAGGCAATTTTCGCTACGGTTTTATTGCAGGAAATACCAATAGAACATGTCAGGGAGGTTTCCTGATAAACGGCCTGTTTAATAAAAAACCCTATTTTTTTTAAATTCTCATAGGAACTATCATCAACTTCTATTCCAAGAAAACCCTCATCTATTGAATAAAGTTCAACTTTTTCTGTAAAATTCTGTAAAACATTAAAAACTCTTCTTGATGTATCTATGTATCTTTCAGGATTACCCCTCACAACTGTTGCACCAGGACAGAGATTCAATCCTTCATATATACTCATTCCTGATTTCACTCCATATTTTTTTGCTTCATAAGAACATGCTGCAATAACAGAATCCCTTGCAGTATTTCCTGAAACAAAAACAGGTTTTCCCTTTAAAGATGGATTTAAGATTTGTTCCACTGATGCAAAAAACGCATCCATATCAACATGAACAATTACTTTCCTCATATCAACCATCCAGATGTATTCTATCAAGCTTCCACTGAAGTTTTACTGGATTGAAATGAATCTCCATAATGTTTGGCCCGCAAGATACTGCAAAATGAAAAACAGGGTAAACACCTTCTTTAGTAATCCATCTGTATGTGATACTTTCTACTGGAATAATTCTGTTATTCCAGAACAATGAAACAATTTTAACTGTGCCTTTACCCATTATTAACTTAACCTTTATATATTCATTAACTTCAGTAATCATTTATATTTTCCTGTAAACTCCTATTACTTTACCAAGAATAAAATTTTCCTTTATTTCGACAGGTTTATAAGATGGATTTGCTGGGATAAGAAAGGTTTTATCCTTTATTTTTTTGAAATATTTTACTGTTGCCTCTTCACCTATAACTGCTGCAACGATATCTCCGTTATTAATTCCAACATTTCTTCTTACAATAACATAATCTCCATCGTAGATATGAGCCTGCTGCATACTATCTCCTTTAACCCTCAAAGCAAAAACATTTTCCATTTCATCTTTAGAAAACAAAACATCTTCAGAAAAATCCTCAACAACAACCGGTTTCCCTGCTGCGACTTTACCAAGGATAGGTATGCCGGAAAAAGGTGAAAATTTTATTTTTATCGAGCGTGCTTTACCTAATTCTTTACTCAAATATCCCTTGTTTATTAAGCTTCTAATATGACATGTTACGGCATTCGGACTTTTGAAACCAAAAAATAATCTGACATCTTCCACAGAAGGACCGTATCCATTATTTTTTATAAATGTAGTTATAAACCTTAATATTTCTATCTGTCGGGATGTTAATTTCTTCATAAAAATTACCTTTTTAGACAATTATACTGTATATTTATACAGTAGTCAAGACATAAAACTTGTCTTAATATTTACCTTAAACTTATTTTTTTATTAACTGTTGCTCTGGAATTGCACCGCAACATTGAGTAAAAAACTCCAGAATTTCCCTTGTTGCTTTTCTTGGTCCCCTTACTATAAGACGTGCACTTTCTGTAGTAAGTCGTTCACGGATATCAGGAATAGCCATACCCATTTCAAGTGGGCTTTTTAAATCATATCTTTTCCTGTTGAAATAAAGATCTATATTGGCTGAATATTTTGCAGCTATTTGAGTCACAGGCATTACAGGCCTCAGATGAAAATCTTCAATTCTGTATGGAGAAATAACGAAAGATACTGTTTCAAGTATATATTCATCGGGATCTGTTCCAAGAGACTGAAATATCTGTTCTGCAAGGTTCTTACCAGCGTTTGCAAAAAAAACAACAAAGGGTAGGATAAATAACTCCACACACTTCTTAATATCGTTAAAACGAATATCTCTTAGACCAAGCTTATACTCGGAAAGTCTGGTTAATCTTTCAGTATGCCTCTCATAAAAATGAATAAGAGAACGTGCCATCTCAAAAAGATGAAGATTAACAGAAATATGTCCCCTTAAAGAAATAAGAGCGGGTAATCCTTTTGCTATATCTGTGTTTCCAATATATGTGTCATACATTGATTGCAGTCTATGGTATCCAGACCTGAAATTTTCCAAAGATTCCTCTGTAATTTTGGTTTTCAGGTCACGATCATTTGAAAACATCTCAAGATCCTGGCCAAGATCAAGAAATTTTAATAAAAAATTTATTACGCGGTCCCTATCGCCTGTGTCCTGCTGTTCTAAATCAGAGGGAAGCATCTTTCTGTAAGGAATCTCAAAATTAACAAAACTGCTCTGATTGATATCATATTTTGGAAGAATATCAAGATTTTCACCTTCAAGAATAATTTCACGTGAAAAAATTATAAGGGTTTCAATTAAAAAATTAAGGTTGTTTTCAAGAGTATGCAAGAACTCTTTCTCTTTTTCAGGCGCCAAATTGAGATAATAAGACTCATAGCGTGAAATAATATGCAAATTTTGAAAAATTGCCTGGGTAAACCATCTTATAGAAGCAATCAATTCCCTGAAATAAAAAAAAGTCTTGTTATTACCAGCACCATGGTCATCAAGAAAACCCTCTATTTTATCACTTTCCTTAGTAAATGTTACAAAGAATTCCTTGCTGCAAGACTTGCTATGTTCAATGAAATATTTTGCTATATCAAAAAAGCTTGAGGTAATTTCCCTCAGTTTAGGAATAAAAACTTCCTGTATCTCTTTGGGACTCATAATTTCTTCCAGAGATCTTGAAGCCCTTCCCGCATTGTTCACTGACGAAGACCCTCCTTGGAAGAATTTGTGGAGGTAATCGGATTCGAACCGACAACCTTCCGCGTGCAAGGCGGACGCTCTCCCGTTGAGCTATACCCCCAATGTAAAGT
>JAOAAW010000017.1 GCA_026418655.1 bacterium
GGGAGCTTTTTATTAAAGGATTAAAAGCTGCAGTGCCATTTTTTATCTTACTTGTTGGGGTAATAGCCATTGCGGCTGGAATAAGTGATATAAAGGACAAAATTGAAGAACAGAAAGAAAAAGAAAAAGCAAAACAGGAAGCAGAGAAAACTCAGCAGACAGAACAGAAATAGAAGCAGGGATTAATAATAAGATAGGGCCGGCAAGATAAAAAGGCCCTATTTTATTTTTCAAGCACAATACTGAGGATTTTTCCCGGGATATATATTTTCTTGATAATGCGCCTGTCTTTTATAAATTTTATAATCGATTTTGAGTTCAATGCCATTTCAAAAACAGTTTCTGCATCAGCGGTTTTTGGTACGGTCAAAGTACCGCGAACCCTTCCATCAACCTGCACAGGTATTGTTATTGTTTCTTCGAAAATAATTGACTGATCAAAAGTTGGCCATTTTTCATTAAATACTGTACTATTTTTTCCAAGAATCTCACGCCATAATTCTTCTGCAAAATGTGGAGTAAAAGGCGAAATCAAAATAATAAATTTTTCAATGTCATCTTTGGAATAACTAACATCTTCCCGCATATCTTTCATAAACTCCATAAAAGCGCTTATTGCTGTGTTAAATTTGAATTCCTCAATTCTCTCAGTTACTTTCTTAATAAGCATATGCAATCTTTTTTTGGAAATATCATCTGTTTTTCGATTCTTTTCAACTTGGGAAATAACAAAATCCCATGCCTTTTTCAAAAATCTGAAACAACCCTCAATACCGGAATCATTCCATTCAGAATCAACCTCTGGTGGACCTATAAACAATTCATATAATCTTACTGTATCGGTACCATATTTTCTGACAAGAGGATCAGGATTTACAACATTTCCTTTGGATTTTGACATCTTTTCAAGTTTTCCAGTCTTATCGCTAAACTTTGTTACCATACCTTGATTAAACAATCTTAAAAAAGGTTCATCAAAGCCAATGGCACCAATATCATAAAGAAATTTTGTAAAAAATCTGGCATACAATAAATGCAGGATAGCATGTTCAACTCCACCTATATAACAATCAACTGGTAACCATCTATCAACAATTTTTCTATCAAAAGGTCGTGTTTTTAGGTCAGGATTGGGATATCTCAGAAAATACCAGGAAGAACCGGCCCATTGTGGCATAGTATCTGTTTCTCTGGTAGCTGGCCCACCACATTTTGGACAAGTGGTGTTAACGAATTCAGGTATACCTGCAAGTGGTGATTTTCCAGTCCCAACAGGCTTATAGGATTCTACATCAGGCAGAAGTACAGGTAAATCACTCTCCTTAACAGGAACTATCCCACAATGGTCGCAATATACAATAGGAATTGGTTCTCCCCAGTATCTCTGTCTTGAAAAAACCCAATCCCTTAATTTATAAGTTACTTTGAAACTGCCCAATTTATTTTTTTCCAGCCATCTTACAATCTCAACCTTTGCAGTTTCAGAATCAAGTCCATCAAACTGCCCTGAGTTAATCAACGTTCCTCGTCCCTCATAAGCTTCTGACAAAGATCCATCATCATTTCTCTTCGCATCCTTACTGTAAATAACTTCCACCATAGGTAGATTAAACTTCTTTGCAAATTCAAAATCCCGTTGATCATGGGCAGGTACAGACATGATTGCTCCTGAACCATAGTGAGCAAGAACATAATCAGCGACCCATATCGGTATTCTTTGACCATTTACAGGATTAATTGAATAAGAACCTGTAAAAACACCGGTTTTCTCGCGCATCAGTTGGGTTCTTTCAATATCCGATTTATTTAAAGATTGGCTCACATATAACTTAACCTCTGACATTCTTTCAGGTACTGTTAGTTTGAATACCAGAGGATGCTCTGGCGCAAGAACAACATATGTTGCGCCGAAAAGAGTATCAGGCCTTGTCGTAAATACCTCCAAATTAATCCCCGACTCATTATCAATCTTAAATAAGACACTGGCACCCTCACTTTTTCCTATCCAGTTTCTTTGCATAACCTTTACTTTTTCAGGCCAATCAAGTCGGTCAAGATCTGAAAGCAATCTTTCTGCGTACTCAGTTATTTTCAGCATCCATTGCATTAACCTCTTCTTTGTTACAGCGGTTCCACATCTTTCACAGTTTCCGTTAATAACTTCTTCGTTTGCCAGTCCGGTTTTACAGTTCGGACACCAATTTATTGGCATTTCTGCCCTGTACGCAAGTCCCTTGTGATACATCTGAAGGAAAATCCATTGAGTCCAGCGATAATACTCAGGATCACTTGTATTTATCTCTTTTGTCCAATCATACATTGCCCCTATCTCTTTCAACTGCCTTCTAATGTTTTCAATATTGTTTTTTGTACTAATTCTCGGATGAATACCCTTTTTTATTGCATCATTTTCAGCTGGTAAACCGAAAGAATCCCAACCCATTGGATGCAAAACATTGTATCCCTGAAGTCTTTTATATCTTGCCCAAACATCTGAAAGAACATATCCCCGCCAATGTCCAACATGCAACCCGGAACCCGAAGGATAAGGAAACATATCAAGGCAATAATATTTTTTTAAACAATTGTTTATGTCTGTATAATTTATTTTTGTTTCCTCCCATATTCTGCGCCATTTTTCCTCAATCTGCAAAGGCTCATATTTTCTTCTTATATTCATTTTCCTCATTCTCCTTATATCCTTAAAAACTGACAAACTGTTTATGAGTATACATCAGTCTTTAACAATTTTCAATGAAGGGAATTTCCTTTACTTATAAATCTGATTTGATATAATACAAAAAAACAACAGGGAGAAAAAATGAAAAAATTAAAAGTGGGCATTATAGGAGCCGGTGGTATTTCTCATTATCATATTGAAGCGTTTAAACAATTGCCTGATGTCGAAATCGTTGCTATAAGTGACCCAAATGAACTGAAACTTTCCTTTGTAGCTGAAAAATTTGGAATTCTTAAAAGATTTATAAACTGGGAAGATATACTTAAAGAACCTTTGGATATCATCAGCATATGTTCTCCCAACTCATTCCACGCGCAACAATCAATATCCGCATTAAAGTCAGGAATACATGTCATTTGTGAAAAGCCTGTTGCTATGAATATGGATGAAGCTCAAGAAATTATTGAAACTGTAAAGAAAACCGGAAACAAATTTATGGTTGCTTTCTGCCACAGATTTGCTCCTCATAGCCAGTTTATTAAGAAAATGGTCGATGATGGCCATATTGGAGAAATATATTATGCGAAAGCCTCCTGTCTGAGACGAAGAGGTATTCCAGGCTTAGGAACATGGTTCACAACAAAAAAATTATCAGGTGGTGGACCTCTCATAGATATTGGTGTCCATATTCTTGACCTTACCATTTATCTCATGGGATGTCCCGAACCTGAACTTATTATGGGTGTAACATACAACAAATTTAAAAATCAGGCTATTGATGGAGGTTGGCCACCTGCATGGAGTCGGGTGGGAGACAAACCTAGTGGAATCTTTGATGTTGAAGATCTGGCAGCCGGATTTATAAAATTTAAGAATAATAGCACATTATTTCTGGAAGCAAGCTGGGCAGGAAATTCTGAAACTGGATTAAAAATCGCCCTTATGGGTACAAAATCAGGTGTTCAATATTCTTCAACTTCGCAACCACCGCTTAAAATTTATGGGGAAATCAATGGTGTTGTTACTGATACAACAGCTGAACTTCCATCAATAAATGTATACCATGCGGAAATTGAACATTTTGTAAGTTGTGTTAGGAACAATACCCAGCCAATAACTACTCCAGAAGAAATAATCACAGTAATGAAAATTATCCAGAACATTTATAAATCAGCAGAAACAGGAAAACCTATTGAACTCTAATGGAAAGAACAGGTGTGTTTATTGTCTTCACAGGTGATGGTAAAGGAAAAACGTCAGCGGCTCTGGGAAGCGTTATCAGGATGATCGGATGGGAAAAAAACGTGGTTTATTGTACATTTTTCAAAAAAAAATCTTCAATAGAATTGAAGGTTTTGAAGAAACTAAAAGGTTGTAAGGTTCTTACATTTTGTGAAAAACATCCTTCTTTTTTTCCCGATATATCAGAAAAAGATTTTAAGAATTTTTTTAGAAGTGAATGGAACAGATTTTTAAAAAAATTTTTTTCTCTTAAGAAGTGTCATCTGGTAGTACTTGACGAAATTTTAATAGGAGTAAGGGATAAACTGCTAAAACAAACCGAATTAATTTCTTTTTTGAAAAAAGCAAGACAGAAAAATCCTAAAATAAATATAATTCTTACCGGTAGGGGTTATAGTAACATTTTATTCAATTATGTTGATGTTATTACTGAAATGCACTGTATAAAGCATCCGTATCCAGAAATAACTGCGATAAGGGGAATTGATTATTGAAATGAAAAAGGTAGACAATCGTCAGAATATTTATTTCATAAAATTCAGGAGGAGAAAAAAATATGGGACAGACAAACAACACACTATTAGATACCATCAAGAAAAGGCGAAGCATCAGAATTTTCAAAAAGGAAAAGGTTCCTGAATATATTCTTATGGATATTGTTGATTGTGGAAGGCTTGCTCCTACGGCAAGAAACCTTCAACCATGGAAATTCGTTATTATCACAAAAGCTTCCACGCTCGAAAAGATTGCCGATGTAACCGATCATGGTAAATTCCTTGCCCAAGCTCCCTGCGGTATCCTTGTCTTCTGTGAGGATACAAAATATTACCTTGAAGATGGTTGCGCTGCAACTGAAAATATATTGATTGCAGCCTGTGCTTATGGACTTGGAAGTTGCTGGATAGCCGGTGATAAGAAGCCATATACGAAAAAAATTTGTGAAATTGTGAAGGCACCTGATGGTTGGAAACTTGTATCAATCATTGCTCTCGGATACCCAGCAGAAGATCCATATCCATCAAAAAAGTCCCTTGATGAAGTTTTACTTTGGGAAAACTGGTGAGTTGACGTTTTTCACGTTTAAAATTAAACTATTGTTTATAATTATGGAGGTTATATGCTAAAAACAAATGCATGGAAAACCTGGTCTGACCAAGAAAAGAAAAAAGCTTTTGAATTCGCGGAAGAATACAGATGTTTCATTTCAGTAAACAAAACTGAAAGAAAATTTCTTGAAGCATCAATAAAAATGGCAAAGAAATATGGATTTAAAGAAATTTCCCAATTTAATAAACTTTCTTATGGTAATAAGATTTTCAAAATAAATAGGGATAAACAGGTAATCCTTGGAATTATTGGCAAAAAGTCTCTGGACGAAGGAGCAAGATTTATTGTGGCGCACATTGATACACCAAGGCTTGACTTAAAACCAAGTCCTCTTTATGAAGACGAAGGAATTGCATTTTTTAAAACATGCTATTATGGAGGAATAAAAAAGTACCAATGGCTAACCATTCCACTCGCTCTTTATGGAACTGTTGCATTGAAAACGGGAGAAAAAAAAGTAATTGAAATTGGTGACAATCCTGGAGATCCTGTTTTTACTGTTACTGATTTACTGCCACACCTTTCAAAAGATCAGGTAAAAAAAACGATTGAAGAAGGTTTTCCAGGTGAGAATCTTAATATTCTCGCTGCAACAATTCCTTTAAGAGACGAAAAAGAACCAGTGAAAAATAATCTACTTTCAATATTGAAAGAAAAATATGGAATTTCAGAGGATGACATGATAAGCAGTGAATTGGAGATGGTGCCTGCTGGTGAAGCAAGAGACCTTGGTATTGATAAAAGTCTTATTTTGGGTTACGGACAGGACGATCGTGTATGTTCATACACAAGTTTACGAGCAATCGTTGATAGTGAAAAACCACAAAAAAGTATATTCTGTTTATTGGTGGATCAGGAGGAAATTGGCAGTTATGGCAGCACTTCGGCCCAGTCAACATTTCTCCAGTTTTTTCTTGAAGACCTGGCGGAAAACCCTGGTTAAAAAAGAAACCATAGAGATGTATAAGAAAATTCAAAGGCCATCTCAGCAG
>JAOAAW010000097.1 GCA_026418655.1 bacterium
TTGGAGAAAAGCCGGCAAACAGTCTATCTATACCCCGGCATTAACAGATTATAATAAAAGCACAAATATAACCAACCACACCAATGAAAAACAATGGTATAAAGAATTAAGATAATTATCCAAAATATCTTCACTAAAAAAATTAAAAAACGCACTAAACACCAGCAGTGGATGCGTCATAACCGAGATCAGATGAAACCTTAAAAAGTACCAATGAGGCCATGGTATACCAATAAAAAGAGGAAGACCAGAATTGAAAATATAAAAAAATGGAAAAAACAGGAATTCTGATACATCAATATATCAAAAGTATTTCAAAGGTGTATCTTATGCAAAATGCATTTTTTCAATTCTCACTCCGAATTTTCCCGGTAGATAAATGGCTGGTTCAACAGTAAAAACCATTGACTTTTCAATCCTATCCTTACTTGATGAATTGAGCACAGGCAATTCATGAACATCTATTCCAACTCCATGGCCAAGACCATGGACAAAGAATTTTTCAAGCCCGTAATTTTTGAAAATTTCAACAGCATAAAGATGAAGTTTTTTACAGGATTTCTCTCCACCTTTCAATGTTGATGATATCTTTTTATGAACCTCTTTTATGGGATTTATCACCTTCAACGCTTCATCAGATATTCTTCCGATAACAAAAGTTTCCGTAATATCACTGTTATATCCGGCGACAGAAACTCCCATATCAATAAGGACAATATCGTTTTTCTCAAACTTTCTTCTAGATGGAATATGATGCGGATAGGAAGAATTGATACCAGAAGCCACAATTGTCTGAAATGCTTCTTTATCTCCACCCAGTGTTCTTATCTGACACGAAATTTCTGCAGCAATATCAAGCTCGCTTATACCTGGCTTTATCAGAGGTCGTATCTTTTTCAGAACCTTTTTTGCAATTACCAGTGCTTTCTTTATCCTTACAATTTCATTTGGCTCTTTGGTTGCTCTCATTTTGGCAACAAAGTCAGCAGTGGTTTTCAATTTACCATTTGTTTCGCGGCTCAATTTTTCCCATCCCTGAAAAGAGATTTCATTTGAAAACACCACAGGTTTTTTATGCACTCTCAAAAATTTATAAAAATTTTTTTTCTCAATTTTTTCAATCTGAAATTGCGTCTGTAATTCTTTCTGCTTATCAACGGCATATTGATAATAAATACCGCCTGTAAAGAATGTAATGTTCCTATGAGTAACACAGAGATATCCTTCAGCATTATAAAGTCCTGTGAGGTAAAAAATATTGGATGAATTTTTCGTGATGAAACAGTCAAATCCGGTTCTGTCAAGATAAAGACGGGCCTTTTCTATCCTTTTAACAAAAGGATTCATTCTTTCTTATTTGAGTAAAGAAAGTCAAGGATTGCTTTTTGAACATGCAATCTGTTTTCTGCCTGCTGCCAGACAACGGAATTTTTGCTGTCTATAACATCGTCGGTCACCTCTTCTCCCCTGTGAGCAGGAAGACAGTGCATAAACAGAAAGTTTGAAGGTGCGTTTTTTACAAGTTCAGAATTAACCTGGAATTTTTTGAAAATAGCAATTCTCCTATCCTTTTCCGCTTCGTCTCCCATGCTGACCCATGTGTCAGTATAAATCACATCAGATTCTGAAATAAAAACTTTCGGGTCATCATTTATCTTTAACAGTGCTGGCTGTTTCATCTTTTTAATAATCTCTTTGCTGACAGAGTATTCCGGCGGACAGCAAACATTTATCCGCACTCCTAAAATATCAGATGCGAGAATAAGGGTATTACAAACATTGTTGGCATCTCCGATATAGGTAACTATAACTTGCTGAAGATTTTTTCTGTGTTCCCATATCGTAAAGAAGTCAGCAAGTATCTGACAGGGATGAAGAAAATCAGTTAGGGCGTTTATCACAGGAAACTCAACAAGACGCGCAATCGTCTCAACCTCTGAATGCTCAAATGTTCTTACAACAAGCCCTTTCAGATATAAATTAAAAACCCTTGCTGTGTCCTGGATTGTTTCGCCCCGTGAAATTTGAAGTTGACCTGACTCAAGAAAAATAGGATTTCCACCGAGTTCTATGATTGCAACCTCAAAAGATAATCTTGTCCTGCTTGATGGTTTCCTGAACAAAAGCCCTATTGACTTACCTTTTAGAATATCTGAAATAAGATTTCCTTTTTTTCTCTGAAATTTATAATACTTTGCCTTTTCAAAAATTAAGTAAATCTCTTCTTTTGTCAGGTCTCTGATATCAAGAAGGTCTCTTTTTCCTGTCATTGCGAAAATTCCTCATTTAGAGACTTTTCCATTATTTCAAGCCCCTTTTTTAGAAGAATCCTGCTAATCCCCAGTGGTGGCATGATTCTGATTACTGTATCATGGGTACAGTTGAGAAGAAGTCCATTGTTTCTGCACCTATCTACAAATCCTGTACCTTTTACCGTAAGTTCCATTCCAATCATAAAACCCACACCTCTGATTTCCTTTATCACTGAAAACTTAACCCGTAATTTTCTCAATTCATTAAAAAACCACGGAGACAAACTTCTGACATTTTCAAGAAGATTTTCCTCTTCAATTGTTTCCATTACAGCCATCGCAGCGCTGCACGCTAAAGGATTTCCACCAAAAGTGGAAGCGTGGGTTCCAGGGACCAGAAGGTCGCATATGGGCCTTCTTGCGATCATTGCTCCGATGGGAAATCCACCACCAAGTGTTTTCGCAAGCGTCATAATATCCGGTTGAATCCCAAAGTGCTGAAATGCAAAATAGTTTCCTGTTCTTCCCATTCCTGTCTGAACCTCATCAAAAATCAGTAATATATCTCTGGAATTACAAAATTCCCTAACCTGTTCTAAATAATCACGAGATGCGACATTGATACCACCCTCTCCTTGAATGGGTTCAATAATTACCGCCACGGTTTTTTCATCGGTACACTTTTTCAGTGATTCAAGATCATTGAATTCAGCATACACAAAACCTTCAGGAAGCGGCTTGAAAGCCGCAGAATACTTTTCCTGGCCTGTCATTGTAACAGTGGCAAGTGTTCTTCCATGAAAGGAGTTTCTCATTGAGATGATTTTGTATCTACCTGTTTTTGCCCCATACAGCCGTGAAAGCTTTATCGCAGCTTCATTTGCTTCAGCACCACTGTTGCAGAAAAAAACCTTTCCATCAAAAGAAATTTCAATAAGTTTTTTGGCACAGAGTGCCTGAATGTCAATGTAATAATTGTTTGCCACATGCATAAGTTTCTTTATCTGCTGTGAAACAGCTTTGACAACTCGTTCCGGACAGTGTCCCAACCCACTTACAGCCCAGCCAGGAAAAAAATCAAGATATTTTTTTCCATTTATGTCCCACAACCATGGTCCTCTACCCTTAACCTGTCT
>JAOAAW010000094.1 GCA_026418655.1 bacterium
TCAAAACCCGACTTTTCCTCGGTTGTTGAGGTCACTTTTCCCCTGAAATCAATCTTTGATTTAAGCTGGCTTTTAGCAACAGCAAGTTCTCTTTCTGCATCATAAACATAATCTGAAGATGTCATGAGGTCGAGCCTGTGAGATAGAGCATATTCAATAGCATCTTTCTCATTGATTTGAAGAAATGTAAGTCCCTTTTCAAGGAAAGATTGTAGTCCCTTTGTATCAAGTACTATTACATCATCAGGGGACAATCCTAAAAATATCTTGAATTCATCTTCCTGTTGTTTGTAGTTATTAGTCGCCTGTATCCACTGCTGATATGCACGATATTCATTCTGTCGCGCCTGGTCTGCCTGTAAAGGTGAAAGTCTTCCAGCTGCTGCAAGCATTTCTATTCTTTCCCTTGTATCCCGCAAAAACTGGTAATTCTTCCAGTAATTATCAAGATTGTTCCTTGCAAGAATTATCCTGTAATACTTTTCTGCAACGCTCACCGAAAATGCCTTCTGATACCTTAAAAAGCTTCTTATCTGATAGACAACATTTCTTTCAGCCTGTATAAGATTTTCCTGCGCAACAAGCCTTCCTGCGCCCTGAAAAAGAGGCTGCAGAATATTCAAATTCAGGGCATTCTGATAGATATTCTGTTTTGTGCCTGTCAGATATCTTGTAATATAACTACCGAGATCAAATGTGATTTTTGCTCCCTGAGCGAGCCACTTAATAAGGGAAAGATTCAGATTTCCTGAAACCTTTTCTTCACCACCAGCAGAACTCCATGTAATAGAACCTGAAGCATCTCTTTGAACTCCATAAAGATATCTTTGATAAGTAAGGGATAAAGCAGATAGATATACATCTTCTTTGGCGCTCTTATATTCGCGATTATTTTTTGCAGCAAGAATAAGGGCATCTTTCAAAGATAAAAACACTGTTTCTTTTTTTGTATCATCTTCCAGTGTCTGCCTTATTTTTCCTTTTTCTGCCACCTTATTTTTTTCCTTCAAAATTGAAGAAACTTCTCTATCAGCACTCTTCTCATAATAAGAAACACTGCATCCGCAGAAAAATAGGATACAACCAGCCAATAGAATAAAATTCTCTTTGCGCATATTAAAATATGACGAAAACAAACAGATATGGTTTAAGGTTTCATTTCTCTAATAGTATCCACCATAATCCTGATATTGTCCAGAGGGATGCTGTTATGAAGCTCAGTGGATGAACCAGGAAAATACCAGGGCCCTGCATCTGTTATTGCATGAATAACTGCATTTTTTACCTGCTGTTTGGTGCCATAGGGAAGTAACTGGCTACAATCAATTCCGCCAATCATAACTAAATCCTTGTATTTTTTTCTGATTTTTTTTAAATCCATGCCTGCAATTACTTCAAGTGGGTTGAGACCATCAATTCCAGTTGAAACAAGATCATCAAGAATCGGCATCACATTTCCATCTGTGTGGAAGATAAATTTAATTCCTTTTTTATGGTAGGTATCAACGAGCATTTCCAGATACGGAAAAAACCATTTTTTCATAACTGCGGGTGAAAATAAGGGGCCATTTTTTGAGGCAATGTCCTCACAATCAAAAATCGCAGGAAATTCTGATATTTTTTTTGCCTGATTTATAACTTTTATTTTGAATTCTGTTCCTTTTTTCATATAGAGATCAAAAAGTTCAGGAAAATCATTTATGAAATACGAGAAAAGTTCAAGCCCGATTCCCGCATAGAGTTGAAGACCTGTTTTTATAAGATAATTGCCAAAAAGAAAAGTATTCTTCAATTCATCTCTTATTGCTGCGACTTCCTCAATCCTTTTATCCAGAGCTTCTGCCTCTTTTAAAATGTTTTCAGGGTTTGAAAAGAATTCTATCTCTTCTTTCACATTTTCTATAACAGCCTCAAGCGTTAAAGAAAATTTTCTATGGTACCATGCGGTCCATCTTTTTTGTTCTATTATTGAACCATCAGAAGCGATAATTTTTTCTTCTTTCTGCGGATAAAGAATTATCCACCTTGTTGCATCAACCATGTTATCAAGCGCCCTGTGAACAACCTGCCTTCCATTTTCAATCGTTAATTTTTGTCCTGAATAATATTCAATTGCAGCATCATTGGCAAGAATATCAAAAAACGGATATCTATCAAAGTCACAGTGATTTAAAACTGCTAAACTTCTTTCTTTGCCATTCATTGATTTTTGAGAACCTCAATCATCGTAGCAATATTTTCTATCTTTGCACCAAAAGCTATTGAGTGTGAAGGTGCAGC
>JAOAAW010000116.1 GCA_026418655.1 bacterium
AGATGTGTATAAGAGACAGGACAATAGAGGGAGAGGTAATAAAAGATGCAGATGTCAGGCTCGGTTATAATCATCGTGGAATAGAAAAACTTGCTGAAAGCAAGACATATATTCAGAATATCTATCTTATGGAAAGAATTTGTGGTATCTGCTCACATTCTCACACAACCTGTTATGTGCAGGGTGTTGAATCACTCTGTGGATTGGAAGTTCCCAAAAGAGGCTTGTATATAAGGATGCTTGTCTGTGAACTTGAAAGAATCCACAGCCACTATTTATGGCTTGGAGTTGCTGCCCATGAGGCGGGTTTTGATTCGCTTTTTATGTACACATGGTGTGATAGAGAAGTAGTTATGGATCTTCTGGAGATTATCTCCGGTAACAGAGTCCATTATTCAATAAACACCATAGGCGGTGTGAGAAGAGATTTAAGTGAAGTGCAGAAGGAAAAAATCATGGATGGAATTCAATTTTTGAAAAAAAGAATGGAGTACTATACCAATCTAGGAACCACTGAACCATCGTTTGTTGCAAGAATTGCCGGTGTGGGTATTCTTCCGAAAGATAAGGCAATCTCTTTATGTGCAGTGGGTCCAACATTGAGGGCATCAGGGATATCATCAGATATACGAAAAAATGATCCATATGCTGCATATGATGAAGTACCATTTGACATCTGTACCGCGGACACCTGTGATGTTCTTGGAAGAGTGGTCGTCAGGGTTAAAGAAACCATAGAGTCAATAAAAATTATAGAATATATCATTAAAAATCTACCTGCAGGTGAAATAAAGGTCAGGGCTCCAAGAAAAGTTAAAGAAGGTGAGGTTGTCAGCAGGTACGAAGCACCGAGAGGAGAGAATATTCACTATATTAAAAGCAATGGAACAGATAAGCCAGAAAGATTAAAGGTGAGGGCTCCAACGCTTGCCAATTACCCGGCAACAATGGAAATGCTTAAAAATGGTTTTGTTGCTGATATTCCATTAATTTTTGCAGCGATTGATCCATGTATCTGTTGTGCGGAAAGATTTGTTGAAATTACTGACAACAGAAGTGGAAATACTGAAGTTTTGACAATGGCAGAAATTAAGAGAAAATTTGTGAAAAAGGAAAATTTGAGAATAAAGGGGAATTCAATATGGCCGTTATAAAGGTTTTTCTGTATCTTTTTATCTATCCCGGACTAGTGTTTTTATTTATATATTCAACATTCTGTGAATGGTTTGATAGAAAACTATACGCAAGACTTCAGAACAGAATGGGTCCGGTATTTACTGGAAAAGCCGGGATTCTTCAACCAGTGGCTGATTTTTTCAAACTTCTATTTAAAGAAGATATTGTACCAGAAAAAGCGGACAGAATTATATTTTCATCATTGCCGATTGTTGGGCTGGCAACAGTCGTTACAGCGGGTTTATATCTCCCTTTATGGAATTTTGATATCGCAAAGACCACTTTTAATTCATTTCAGGGAGATATTATCGTTGTTCTTTATCTTTTGAGTTTACCCACACTTATTTTCTTTCTTGCTGGTTGGCACTCAACAAATTTCTTTTCAACAATCGGCGGTGTGAGGGTTTTAACAATGCTTTTTGGTTATGAGGTACCACTTTTTCTTGCAATTTTAAGTCCGGCGGTTGTCGCTGATTCATGGCGACTTGCTGAAATCGCTGATTTTTATCAGAAATTCCCTTTTCTTTTATTTTTTCAGATTATTGGATTTTTGGTAGCAATAGTCTCTTTACAGGCAAAGCTCGAAAGGACTCCATTTGATATTCCACATGCAGAAACAGAAATTGTTGGTGGAACATTTACAGAATACTCTGGAAGGAAACTTGCATTTTTTAGATTAATGACAGATATTGAAATGGTAGTTGGAAGTGGTTTAATAGCCACAGTTTTTATGGCTGGTTTTCCTGGTGGAATTCTGCTTTCTATTTTGAGATTCATTATAAAAACTCTGTTTGTGATTTTTCTACTTTCATTAATACGCGCAACATTTTCCCGTATACGGATTGACCAGATGGTTAATTTTTCCTGGAAGTATTTGGCTCCGCTTGCAGTTGCGCAGCTTTTGATAAGTATTTTTGTGAAGGGGATGATACAATGAAACTAAAACCAGGAATGTTTATTCCAGAGCTTTTGAAACATCTATTCAGGAGACCGTCAACTGTAAATTATCCTTTTGAAAAGCTAATCATACCAAAGGATTTTAGAGGAACACCTATTCTAAAAACTGAATTGTGTATTGTTTGCAGGGCATGTGTGCGGGATTGTCCAGCAGTTGCAATTGAGATAGAAACACTTTCTGAAGAAGAAAAAAAATACAAGATGACAATACACAATGATAGATGTATACACTGTGCACAATGTGTTGAGTCCTGTCCAACAAAAGCACTTTATATGGACGATTCATATGAAGTTGCAACAGATAATAGATGGAAACTTAAATTTGAATATGTTTACTCAAGACCCAAAAAAGCCAATCAATAATCGACCGGAAAATAGGTAAAAATTCGTTCTAAATGATTCTCTGGAAGCAGGAAATTTATAAAAAAATAAAGGGGTTCAAAAATCTAGTTATCATGTGTATTGGTAATCCAGATTCATCTGATGATGGCGTTGGTTCTATGATTGGAGATAAATTGTCAAAAATTTTAGCAAGTTATAATAACATACTTGTTGTTAATTGTTATAATCGGCCAGAAAATTTTACTTCACTGGTTAGGAAAGCAATGCCGGATCACATTATAATTCTGGATTCCTGCATCTCAGAGAAAAAACCGGGTACAATTTCAATTTTTTCTCCAGATGCATTGGAGGAAACCGATATTTTATCTCATAGAGTACCCGCTAAACTGTTATCAGAATATCTTGAAAAAGAAACAGGAGCATCTATTGTTATTGTTGGCATACAACCTGATACTATACTTAAAGGGCAATTTATAAGTGAACCAGTGAGAAAGGCAGCGGAAGAAATTATTGAATTTTTAACAAGAATTGTAAAAAATAATAATTGCGGAGATATGAATGCATGAATTGAGCATTATCGAAAATCTTAGGTTTATGCTCAAAAAAATATGCGAAGAAGAAAAAGCAAAGAGAGTTATTCTTATAGAGATGACGATACATCCTTATAGTTGTCTTGACGAGGATAATTTGAATTTTATGTATTCATCAATACTTAGAGATGAACCTGTACTCAGGGATGCAAAAATCAAAATAAAAAGAAACAATGCATTGCAAGATAGGGAATACATAGTTGATAGCATTGAGATAGAGGTAGAGTAAAAGAGGTTAGTATGACCATAAAACAGATAAAAATTGGAGAGTACCTTTTTGCAAAGAATGATGAGATAGCAGAAGAAAACAGGGAGATTCTTAAGAGAAAGAACATTTTATCCATGAACTTTATGGGCGCTCCTGGTTGTGGCAAAACATCCATCATTGAAAAGCTTATTTCAGAGTTTCTTGTTGAAAATATTTCCTGCGGTGTTATTGAAGGTGACATTGCTGGTACTTTTGATAGTGAGAAACTTGAGCATTTAGGAATACCAGTTGTGCAAATTAACACGGGTGGAGCATGCCATCTTGAGGCACTGATGGTAAAGAAGGGTATTGAAAATCTGCCTCTTGAGCGATTGGATATTGTTATTGTTGAGAATGTTGGAAACCTTGTATGTCCTGCAGAGTTTAAACTGGGAGTTGATTGTAATATAACTGTTGCCAGTATAACAGAGGGTGAGGAAAAACCTGTGAAATATCCGCTTATGTATTCAATATCAGAACTTGTTCTTCTTAATAAAATAGATTTATCAGAAGCAGTACAATTTAACTTGCAGAAATTCATTCAGTATCTCAAGCAGGTTAATTCTGATGCTGAACTGATTCTGGTTTCCGGGAAGACAGGTGAGAATATAAATGAACTGAAAAAACATCTGTTGAGAAAGAAAAGATGTCAACGAAAAGATTCAGAATAACTATAAACGGAATTGTACAGGGCGTGGGTTTTCGTCCATTCGTCTACAGGTTGGCAGAAAGATACAGCGTATGTGGCTTTGTGAAAAATACATTGGATGGGGTCTTAATCGAAGCACAAGGGAAACCTTCTAACATAGAAAGTTTTATTTCGTGCATAAAAAAATATCCGCCACCAAGGGCAAAGATAAAGAAAATAGTTGTAAAGCCAATACCATTGTTGAAAGAGGATAAGTTTAGCATTTTGAGGAGCAATGGATATTTTGAAAATGTATCAGAGATTCCACCTGATATCGCAACCTGCAGAAAGTGCTTTAATGAAATCATAGATTCTAAAAATCGCAGATATCTGTATCCCTTCACTAATTGTGTTGATTGTGGTCCTCGTTTCACAATCGTCCAGAATTTACCATATGATAGAGAGAATACTTCAATGAATAAATTTAAAATGTGTCCAGAATGTGAAAGAGAGTACAATAACCCTCTGGATAGAAGATTTCATGCCCAGACAAATTGTTGTGAGATTTGTGGACCAAGGTTTTTCCTTACAGATGTATCTGGAAATGAGGTTTGTAGAGGTATTTTAGCAATCAAAAAAGCTGTAGAACTTATTTCTGAAGGAAAGATTATCGCTATGAAAGGAATTGGTGGTTTTCATCTTGCGTGTGATGCATTTTTAACCAATACGGTTAAAAAATTAAGGGAACGAAAGAAAAGGGAAGAGAAACCTTTTGCCCTGATGGCAAGGGATATAAAAACAGCGGAAAAATATTGTGTTATTTCTGAGATAGAGAAACAATTCCTGATTTCTCCGAATGCACCCATTGTGCTTTTGAAAAAAAAGAAAAAAACCACGATTTTTGAAGAAATAGCCCCAAAAAACAATTATCTTGGAATTATGCTTCCATATTCTCCGGTCCATTATTTAATTTTTTTATTTGGAAAGAAACTTGAACTATTGGTAATGACGAGTGGAAATTATTCCGAATATCCAATTTGTACTGATAATTATCAGGCGCTTAAATTGTTGTCAAAAATAGCAGATTTTTTTCTTTTACATGACAGGGATATAATTTCTGGGTGTGATGATTCAGTAATGAGAATACTGTCAGGAAATGAAATTCAGATGATCAGAAGATCCAGAGGATTTGCACCTGAATCAATTAGATTGCCTTTTGTTACAAAATATAACATTCTTGGATGTGGTGGAAATATAAAAACTACTTTTTCTCTTGCGTGCAGTGACAATCTTTATATGAGCCAGCACATAGGTGATATCGATACACCTGTGACTTTTGAAAATTACGTTTCAACAATAAAAAGATATCTGGATATTTTTAAAATAAAGCCAGAGGTGATAGCGTATGATGCTCATCCTGAATATGCATCAACAATTTTTGCGCTTTCACAGGATTTTTTGGGAAATTCCTTGAAAATTCCTGTTTATCATCACCATGCCCATGTTTGTTCTTGTATGATTGAAAATAATCTCAAGAGCACCAGTGTTATAGGCATTGCTTTTGACGGTACTGGTTATGGACAGGATGGAACGCTGTGGGGAAGTGAGTTTTTGATATGTGATTACTCAAGATTTACACGTATTGCACATCTGAGGCCTGTACGGCTCGCTGGTGGAGAACAGGCAATTAAAAAAATCTGGAGGATAGCTATTAGCTATTTGATGGATACATTTGGTGAAAAATATGATAGAGAACAGTTTAAATTCTTAAAGTACGTTGATAAGGAAGAGCTGTTGATTGTGGAAAAGATGATAAAAAATGGTTTGAACAGTCCCTATTCATCAGGATTAGGTAGATTTTTTGATGCAGTAAGTTGTCTATGCGGATTGAGGACACAAATAAATTATGAAGGCCAGGCGGCTTCAGAACTTGAGTCAACCATGTTGGAAAATGCTTCCGATACTCCTTATAACTTTGATATCCTCAAACAGGAAGGAAAATTTATTATTGACCACAGAGAAATTATACGAGAAATAGTCGGTGATATCTTAAAGAAAGTACCTGCCGGCAGAATTTCGCACAGGTTTCATTTAACCATCCTCCGCATTATTTATGAAATATGTATGTTATTAAGAAAAGAAACTGGAATTTGCAATGTTGTTTTAACAGGTGGCAGTTTTCAGAATGTATTTTTATCTGTCAGAACCAAAAGAATTCTTGAAAAAAATGGTTTCAAAGTTTATACACACAGATTGATACCGCCAAATGATGCCTGCATTTCAGTTGGTCAGTGTGCGGTTGCCTGTTTTCAGGTACTTTGAAATCTACGGGAGGGGGTATGTGCCTTGCGGTGCCAATGAAGATTATAAGTAAAAAAAGAAATATAGCAGTTGTTTCACTTGGTGGGGTCAAAAGGGATGTAGATATTTCCCTTATTAAAAATGTAAAAATTGGTGACTATGTGATTGTTCATGCAGGGTTTGCAATACAAAAGCTCGCCGAAGAGGAAGCAAAAAAGACTTTGGAACTATTAGAAGAAATAAAAGATGAAACATATAGATGAGTTCAGGAATCCGGATTACATAAGGGGACTTCTTTCACGGATAAACGCTGCATCTAGGACAATAAAAAGGAATGTCAGATTGATGGAAGTATGTGGAACCCATACAATGGCAATTGCTAGATACGGATTAAGAAAATTACTTCCTGAGAATGTTTCTCTTATTTCTGGTCCAGGGTGTCCTGTGTGTGTGACTCCGAATTCTTATATTGATACCGCAATTGCAATTTCGAAGATAGACGGTGTAAGAATTGTTACATTTGGAGATATGTACAGGGTTCCATCAGGAAGAAATTCGCTTGAAAAACGGTCCGCAGAAGGCTCAAATGTCGATATTGTTTATTCTCCATTAGATGCTTTAGAAATTGCAAGAAAAAATCCAGACAAAAAGACAATTTTTCTGGCTGTTGGATTTGAAACAACCGCACCTTTAACAGGTAGAGTACTTTCATATGCAAGGAAACAGCATTTGAAAAACTTTTTTATCCTCTCCGGGCATAAACTTATTCCACCGGCAATGGAAGAACTGGTCAATGACGCCCTTCATTATATTGACGGTTTTATATGTCCAGGTCATGTAAGTGCTATAATCGGTTCAAAACCTTATGAGGTTTTTCCGGAAAAATACGGTATACCCTGCGTGATTTCTGGATTTGAGGTATGTGATATTTTGCATTCAATATTGATTCTTCTGGAGATGATTTCTGGAAAGAGAAAAGTATCGGTGGAGGTTCAGTATTTTAGATGTGTTCAGAGAAAAGGAAATCCTGTTGCACTCAGGGTTATAGATGATACTTTTGATGTATCGGATACGGAGTGGAGGGGTTTAGGGGTAGTTAGAGCGAGTGGCCTTGTAATAAAACAAAAATATTATGAGTTTGATGCAACATCTGTGTTTGAAGTAAATGTAAAATCTTCAGTTGATAACAGGGGTTGTATCTGTGGTCAAATTCTTCGGGGAGTGAAGATTCCTCTGGACTGCCACTTGTATGGAAAAGTATGTACGCCTGAAAATCCGGTGGGACCATGTATGGTTTCTTCAGAAGGAACCTGTGCTGCCTATTATAACTATGAAAGATGAAATGATTCTTCTTGCTCATGGGGCGGGTGGGAAACATAGCAGACTGCTTATTGAGCAATTGATTCTTAAATATTTCAATGACCCTGCCCTTAAATTATTGCCTGATGCTGCGACTATTGAGTGTGGTTCAGTATTTCACAAGTTTTTTTTTACAACAGATTCGTTTGTCGTTAATCCATTATTTTTTCCAGGTGGTGATATTGGAAAACTCGCAATTTGTGGTACTGTGAATGACCTGGCGGTTTCAGGTGCTGACCCTCTTTATTTATCGTGTTCTCTGATCATAGAGGAGGGTTTCAAATTATCCTGTCTCTCAAGAATCTTAAAGTCCATGGCTGAAGAGGCTCGAAGATGTAACATAAGGATTGTAACAGGTGACACCAAAGTTGTAGAAAGAGGTAAATGTGATGGACTTTTCATTAACACATCCGGTATTGGCATAAAAAGGTATTCAGTGTCTCTTGGCCTAGAACGTGTGAGACCGGGAGATGCGATAATCTTGAGTGGTGTCCCGGGTATGCACGAACTTGCAATCGTATGCGCGAGGGAAAATATTAAATTCAGGTCGCCTTTGAAAAGTGATTGTGCGGCCATCAATGGGCTTATTTCAGAGGTTTTAAAAGAACCCTTTGATATAAAATTTATGAGAGATCCGACAAGGGGTGGAATGGCTTCTGTTTTAAATGAAATTGCCTCAGGATGTAATTATGGACTTAAAATTTACGAAAGGGAAATTCCATTGACAAAAAATGTAAAATCCCTGTGTGAAATTCTCGGGTTTGATCCTATTAATCTTGCGTGTGAGGGCAGGGTGGTTATGGTAGTAGATTTTAAGGATGCACAAAAAATAATTTCAATTATGAGGAACCATCCTCTTGGTAGAAACGCTGGTATAATTGGCAGAATTGTTGACGAATTTCATGGAAAGGTAATTATGGAAACAATTGATGGTTCAGAAAGATTTATCAGAATGCCCTCAGGAAAACAGCTGCCAAGAATCTGTTAAAAAATTTTATATCTTTCTGTAAAAATCCTTAAGTTCTTTTAATTTTTGCTCAATAGAAGTATCTGAAATTTCTTCTTCAAAGCTGCGGGAAATTTCTTCCTGAGTTAGCATTCTTGTGCTTTTTACTCCGCACAACACAAATGGTTCACCTCTCTCTTTTGCATACTTTGATGCATCAGGTCTTTTTTCAAAAACCAGTTCCCCTCGTTTTACAGCTGGAATCCTTTTCATTTCTTCTTCAGGTGTATCTCTAATTACAGCGTACATCTCGTATATACCAAGTCCGGGATGCATAACAAGCGTTAACTCTTCAACTGTTTCTTCAGATACCGTAACTCCGGTTCCTGCTGCTTCTGCTGGGGTAAGACATAAATAAGGTCTTGTTCTGATTCTGTACCTTCTTCTAATACTTGCTTCCATCTCCTCACCCCCTTTATTACTTTTTGAAATATAATGGTTTCATTATTTTTATTCTGCCATCCTCCATGGCGGATGCCCATGTATCAGCAAATGTGACAAGAAGTGTTAACGGGCACTCTTTATGAGCTACAGTTCTATTTTCCAGTATATATTGTCCATCATGATACAGAATTGCTTGAGCTTCTTCATCACTCAATGAAATAAACTTTGAAACAAGGTAAAGACTTCTGGCAGCAGAAGACATCTCAATTTGATTTTCATTATAAACATAACCTGAGTTTTTTTTTAAATATCTTGGTGCATGTGGCATTCCAACTTTTCCTACATCGTGAAAGAGACCTACAATTACACAGCTTTCATCTGAAATGTCAGGTATGAGAACTTTTTTCAGTTCCAGCATTACGGTAGCCACATTGACTGAATGAATGATAAGTCCGTGTTCAATATTGAGGTGATATTTAGCACTGGCAGGTGCAGTGAGCCACGATGTTTCTTTTTCCAAAAATCTTACAAATTCATTACATTCATCCTTCCTCTCAATAACTTTTGACAACAGTTCCCTGTATTTTGTTTCGATCTCAGTTATTTGGACCATTCTTTTCTCTTGATACAGGAATATTTGTAAATTGAATGGTTGAAAGTTCGGCTTCCTGACGTAAAAATGTTCCAAGTCTATTTACAATATTGACAGGAGCCACTGTTATTTCAAGAATGCCTAGGGATTTTGCCTTTTGTGAAATGTTTTTTAATGTTATCTGTGCCTTTACCTGCTGATATTCACGGAATGGTACATCAAAATTATCCGAAGGTTCACCACTGGAAGATTGAATTTTCCCTGTATCACTGATACTTGCTTTTATCGGACCAGCTATAAAATTAGAGGGATAATAGACTCGACCAGTATCATCAATTCCTTTTATACTATCCACAGTGAGATATCTTGCTTCGTTAAAATTATTTTTTATTTCAAGATTGAGAATCATGGTATTTCCATCCATTACAACCTGGTTGAGAATAAAAATGAAATCATATGTTTCCTTTACCTGCGGGCTAAAAACTTGTTTTTGCGTTTGTGGTGTTAGTTCTGGTATTTTAAAACTAACTTTGATAAGGTCATCAATAATCTGATTTCTTGCTATTGTTATGGATGTTCCCCCAAAAATTCTAGCACTGTTAACATCAATCATTTTCACAGATACATATATACCATTTGATGCAGGATATGTACTTCCAGTAAGAATTACCTCGGCGCCGGTGAGGTTTCCTATCTGCTTTGCAAAACCGGGGTCTATCACACCGGTAACTGTGATATTTTTTTCACCAAGCATTTTCTTCAATTGATTTCTATCGATTACAGTTATGTCTTTTCTCTGTGAGGCAAGAGTGATAGAAAACTCCTCGGCGATAAATCTACCGAGAACATTAACATTTCCCTCAAGGTCAGTAAAATCTGCGACTGCAACAATTTTTTTATTGTTTATAACCAGAGATTCAGCTATTGTATTCGCAAGATTGGAGATTTCAGGAACAGTATTACTTGCCGCCATGGTACCACAGGCTAAAAAAAGAGATAGTATAAACTTTGCCATTGCCTTAGAAAACATTTGTCGACCTCAATTTTATGATATCAGACCGAATGTTAAAAGTCAATTGAAAGTAAATGGTAGATTGACATTTTAAGCTTTCAGATTATTTCTTTACGGGTTGATGTTTTAAAACAATCGTATTGCTATGGTTTTGAATGCGCGCCTGGCGCGATTCGAACGCGCGACCTCTGGATTCGAAGTCCATCGCTCTATCCATCTG
>JAOAAW010000152.1 GCA_026418655.1 bacterium
TTGCTCTTTTTACCCTTATAACACTTAAAATCAGATGAAGGAAATTGAAAGGACAAAATTTCTTGTTGTAGGTTTGGGTGAAACAGGTTTTGATGCAGCATTAGCCCTTAAAAAACACGGTGCAGATGTAAAGGTGACAGAGATAAAGGAAGGTTCAGGAATTATTGAAAGAAAGAAAAAACTTCAGGATAGTGGTATTGCTGTTGAAACAGGGAAACACTCCCCTGATTTTGTTGAGTGGGCCGATGTTGTTATTCCAAGTCCTGGTGTACCTCTTGATGCTTTGCCTGTTGAATGGGCAAAGAAAAGAAATATAAAAATACTCAGTGAAATAGAACTTGCCTATCATCTCTCTTCTTCAAAAAAAATCATTGCAATCACAGGGACAAATGGAAAGACAACAACAGTATCTTTCACAGACCTTGTTTTCAAAAAAGCAGGAATACCGCATATTACCTGTGGGAATATTGGCAATAGTTTCATAGGAGAACTTGATAATATCAACGATAACACCTGGATTATCCTTGAAGTAAGCAGCTTCCAGCTTGAATACATTGAAGATTTTCGAGCATCCATCGGTGTAATTTTGAATATTACAGATGACCACCTTGACTATTACAAAGATTTTTATCAATATGTTGAAGCAAAGAAAAAACTTTTTACAAATTTCAGGCAGGATGATCTGGCTATTTTGAATTTTGATAATCCTTGGTGCAAAAATATCGGGGAACGACTGAAATGCCGGAAGTTATTTTTTTCCAGCAAGAACAAAATTGATGGTATCTGTATCAGTGATGGTTTTATTTCCTACAATAACAAAAAATTCTTTTCACTTGAGGAATTTGAGAAGAGCAAGCTGATGGGCATTCATAATCTTGAAAATTTAATGGCCGTCGCAGGTATAGTTGATTTTATTGAGATTAAGAGCAAGGCAATTTCTGAGGCACTGTTGGAATTTGTTCCACCGAAACACAGATTGGAAAAAGTTGCTACAATCAATGGCATTACATTTATTGATGATTCTAAAGCAACGAATGTTGATGCTGTGTGCAGGGCACTTGAAAGTTTTCCGCAGAATAATAACATTTTTCTGATACTGGGAGGAAAGGACAAAAACATTTCCTTTCAACCTTTAAAAAAATTTCTCACCGGGCGTGTTAAGAAAATTTTTCTCATCGGCGAAGCATCAAAACGGATAAAAAACGAACTTGATTCGTCAGGCGTAAAAATGGTTGAAGTAAAAAATTTTGACGAGGTTGTTAAACTCTCAATTGTAGAAGGAAGTCCCGGAGATTTTGTTTTACTTTCTCCTGGATGTTCGTCATTTGATATGTTCTCAAGTTATGCGGAGCGTGGCGATGTCTTCAAGAATTCGGTTAAAAATTTATTATAAGTGCCTTATTGCTTCTGCGTTGCTGCTGATTTTAGGTGCAGCAATGGTACTGAGTTCCAGTTCCCCTTATGCTTTACAACATACAGGAGATCCCCTTTATTATTTCAAAAAACACTGTCTTTTTCTAATACCTGGACTTTTTCTCTTCCTTTTCTTCAGAAGATTGCACTATTCTAAACTTCGCAGGTATGCAAAAATTCTTGTTATTATATCAATTGTACTTCTGATACTTACTCTTTTCTTCGGAACAGAGGTCAAGGGTTCAAAAAGATCCATAAGTATAAAGGGCTTTCGATTTCAACCATCTGAATTAGCGAAGTTTTCTCTCGTTTTATACCTTGCACATTTTTTCGCAAGATATCAGGAGGAGAAAAAAAGTAAGAAGTCCTTTATAATTCCTGCTATCATTTGTTGTTTAGTGATGTTTTTACTACTGGAGGAACCGGATTTTGGAAGTACTGTTACGGTGTTTGCATATCTCATGGGTTTTTTAATAGTTGCTGGAATTAACTGGTTATTTGTACCTGCAACAATTTTGTCAGCCATACCGGCTGTAATCTACCTTATCAAAAATCAACCCTATATGTGGAAAAGAATCGTGGCTTTTGTAAATCCTGAACAGGATCCGCTCGGTGCCGGTTATCATGTTATTCAGGCTTTAATTTCAGTGGGTTCAGGTGGTTTGTTTGGTGTGGGTCTTGGCAGGGGCAGGCAAAAAATGGAATTTTTGCCTGAAGCTCATAAGGACTATGTTTTTGCTGTCATTGGTGAAGAATTAGGTTTTGTCGGCTGTATTCTGGTCATATCATTGTTTGGAATAATAATTTTTACAGGTTTCTGGTTAAGCAGAAAAATTAAAGATGTTTTCGGAAGGTATCTTGCATTTGGAATCAGCATATACTTTGGCATTCAGGTTTTTCTGCACGCAGGTGTCACTGTAAAAATTCTTCCACCCAAGGGTACTACACTTCCTTTCTTCAGTTATGGTGGTTCTGCTCTTGTTGTTGCACTTGCAATGCTTGGAGTATTTTTCAGTTTGATTCAAAATGCAGATTTTGAGGATGAACAGCCAGAAATTGTGTCTGATATCCTATAAGCAGGAATTATAAATAAATTTAAAAACGACTCAACTCGATCATCCGCTGGCAATGCTGCGCCAGCTCGCATTGCTTTACTTCGCTCCAATTCAAATCCCCGTGAGAGTTTCGAGATGATGCCGAAGCGGGGATTTGAACCCCGACGGCGTTGCCGCCACTAGGTCCTGAACCTAGCGCGTCTGCCAGTTCCGCCACTTCGGCGTGGATAGTTTTATTGCAAGAAGTTCCAGGAATATTCTTGTATTTACATTGAATCTTAGATACTGCCTTTTGTCGAGTATTTCTGCGAGTACTCTGTATTCATCCACATCTATTATATCCGAATGTTTTTTCTCAGGCAACGACTGATTAAAACCAGCAGCGGCAAGTACTTTTTGTCTTACAATACTTATAATTGAATCAAAAAGATGTTCTATTTCTTCCCTTGTTGAATTTCTGGAAATACCTTCTGCTGATTTGAACAATTCCTGCCAGTTTTTCTTTTTTGCTGATTGTAGTATCTGGACAAACTCTTCGGTTGTTTTTGGATCAAAAGACATTTCAATGTCTGGGTTAATCTTCAAATTTATTGCTCTGGAAATAATGGTTGGAAGAAAATTTTTATTGTTGCGGGTTAAAATGATTATCATTCCGTATGAGGGAGGTTCCTCCATTATTTTCAACAAACTGTTTGCAGCTGGTTGTTGCATCCAGTCGGTTTCTATAATAAAAATTCTGCGACTGCCGTAATAGGGTTTAGTATACATATTTTCTTTGATTGAACGCACCTCATCAATGGAGAGATTCCTTTTTTCAGGTTGTACCATATGAACATCAGGGAATTGGCCGGATGGGATCGTTTTACAGGAATAACAATTGCTGCATATTTTCGGTGATGTTCTGCATTCAATAATTCTTGCAATATCAATGGCAACACTTTTCCTTTCTTCTTCAGTCCCACCATAGATTATGAAGGCATGAGAAACCCTGTTTTTAGAAACTGCCTTTTGAAAAAATTCCAGAATTTGTCCTGTGTTCATAAAGAAATTTCTGCCAGCATTTTTTAATTGATGCAAAGGTTTTTTCTTTACTTTTTCTCCTGATTATTTTCACTCTTTCAGGTTCTTTCCTCGCGATTGCAATATAGCCTTTCCTTACCTTTTTCTGAAACTTAATGGATTTTTCAAGCCGGTCTGGATTTTTATTTACAACCTTTCTTAATGTAATAGGTGAGGCGTCTATAAGAAATGTGATATCTGGCTTCAGCCCTTTTAGAATAATTCTATGTGCAATTTCAATCAAATCAAGCGATATTCCTCTTCCATATCCCTGATAGGCGAGAGTTGAATCTATAAATCTGTCCAGAACAATAATTTTTTTTTCTTTTACGGCAGGTATTATAAATTGATTAACAAGTTCATTCCTTGCAGCAAGATATAGAAATAGTTCAGAAAGTGGAGAAATTTTATCATCTTTCTTGCTTAGCAGAATTCTCCTCAGTTTTTTTCCAAGTTCAGTTGTACCTGGTTCTTTAAAAAAAAGTGCGTCAAAGCCCTGTGCTTTTAGGTATTTGTAGAATTTTTTTGCCTGTGTAGATTTACCACAACCATCAATGCCTTCAAAAGCCACGATGATGGCATTCTTTTTCATTTAACGAATTTTAAAAATATTTCGGCAAGTTTTTCGTCGCCTTTTTTTACTTCAACTTTGAAGATAGTTTTTTCTTCGTCCATTGCAAAACGTTTAAGCATGTTTCTGTATGAAAAAAATAGATCCTTGTCGTCAGTGGCTGATGGGTTATCCGGAGGAGTAAATCCAATGACATTGATTCTTATGTTTTCAAGTTGTCGTCCATTTTGCTTTGCACCTGTCACTTTGATTTTTACGTCGCTCTTAATTTCAAGATAATCCCCATCTGCTGCAGTTAGTTGCGAACCATCTTCTGTTTCTATAACTATCATTATGGGTGAGGGTTGAGGACTGCTTGAAAATTGAACTGGTGCTGGATGTTCCTGTCTGATGGTGTGGGTATATAGGGGGAAGAAAAAAAGGTATGAATAATACCCTGTAATCCCTATAAAAATTACTCCCATAAGAAAACTTATAAGTCCCTTCTTTCTATTAACCTGAAAGACGATGAAACCAATTAATAGGGCTAATACTGCTATTCCAGCACATACAAGCACAAGTAACCTTGCAAGAATTTCAATATTCATTTTTTCTCTCCTGTTTGGTTTATGTTAATGTTCTTCTGATTTTCAATGATTGTTTATGGTATTTAAGGTTTTCAATTTCCGCAAGTTTTTCAGCTATTATACCATTTTTTTTAAAGAAGTATGAATTTGCTTCCATTACAGCGTATGTTCTGATAAAGTCAAATACAGTAAGTCCAGAGTCAAAAATCGCACTCCCGCCTGTTGGAAGCGTGTGGCTTGGACCAGCAATGTAATCTCCAATGGCACAGGGAGTATAATTGCCAATAAAGATTGCTCCCGCAGTAATTTTTCCAGCTATCTTCCGGGCGTTTCTGCAAACAATCTGTGCATGTTCCGGAGCTATCTCGTTAATAACTTTTATTCCTTTTTCGAGGGAATCCACTTTCATCCAGTAGCCTGTTTTGACCCTCCTGGCAATTTTCTTTCCAAGACTTTCATCTGTAGAGATTAGGAAAACAAGACCATCCCTATGTTCTTCCTGTGATTTTAGGTCAGATTCAATCCAATCAGGATTTGCTGTTTGATCAATTAAAACAGCAAGTTCACTTGGACCAGCCATTAGATCAATTCCCACAGTTCCCTGCAGAATCTTTTTTGCTGCGTTTACATAAATATTTCCGGGTCCTGCAATTACATTTACCCTGGGTATGCTTTGTGTACCAAATGCCATTGCTGCTATTGCCTGGCTACCACCCACCCTGAAAATTTGTTTTACACCTGTGAAATTCAGGGCTGCTATTATATATGGATGAATGGTTCCATTGCAGGAGGGCGGACTGCATGCAATGATTTCTTTGGCCCCTGCCACCTTTGCAGGTATGACTGTCATCAGTACTGTTGACACAAGGGGTGAAGTGCCTGCTGGAATATAAATCCCGACTCTTTCAACAGGCTTCACTTTGAAATCAATTTTGATACCACGTTCTCTGATACTGAATTGCCGAATAATCTGTTTTCTATGATATCTTTCAATTCTTTTAATTACTTCCTTGATGACTTTTTTATCAGATGGAGAAATTTTAGCAAGACATTTTTTTATTTCATCTTCAGACACCTTGAAATTTTTTATGTCCACACCATCGAGTTTTTTTGTCCAGTATTTCAGAGCCAGGTCACCCTTTTTTTCAACATCACCTATGATTATTGAGACCTTTTTTTCAATGTTTTCAGAAATTCTTTTCCTTTTTTTGACTATATTTGTCAGTTGTTCTTCTTTTATTAGCAACATCTTAGATTCTGTATAGTTGTTTTGTAATTTTTGCTTTCAAAAATGAAGGAACCAGCAACGAGTATATCTGCACCTGCTTTTTTTGCAAGGGTTGCAGTTTCATAATTTATACCTCCGTCGACCTCTATCAAGAAATTGTAACCTTTTTCCTTTCTTTTTTTATCCAGCCATGAAATTTTTTTAAGGTTTGATTCAATAAATTTTTGTCCACCAAAACCAGGATTGACTGTCATGACAAGCACCATATCCACATTCGGAAGCATGAATTCAATTTTCTGGATTTCTGTGGGAGGGTTAACAACTATGCAAACCTTTTTACCTGTTTTATGAATTTCTGTGGCAAGTTTCTGATGATTTATGTCGACTTCAATATGAAAACCTATGATATCTGCCCCTGCATTTGAAAAGGATTTCCAATAATCTTGTGGATGGGTAATCATCAAATGTACGTCAAAAGGGAGTTGCGTGTATTTTCTGATGGAAGAAAGTATCATTGGCCCAAAAGTGATGTTTGGAACAAAATGTCCATCCATCACATCGAAATGTATCATATCCGCGCCTGCTTCTGTTACTGCTGATACTTCTTTGCCAAGTTCTGCAAAATTTGCTGAAAGAAGTGATGGGGCAATTTTCATAACATCTAATTATATGGAAGTTACAATTATTCGTCAAGTTAGGTATAAACAAAAATTTGAATCTATTTTTTGATAAAAAAGCAGAAATTGACGCAAGTCCCTGTATGTTGTTTAATTAACAGTATGAACAAGAATGTTAAGATAGAAAACAGAAGAGCTCTTCATGACTATATTATCCTTGAAACAATAGAAGCGGGTATTGAATTGAGGGGTTCTGAGGTGAAGTCAATACGGCAGGGCAATGTGAGTTTAAAGGATTCGTATGCTGCATTTGAAAAAAACCAGCTGTTTCTACATAATATGCACATTGCTCAGTATCCTGGTTCTTTTGAAAAGATTGATCCTTTAAGAAAAAGAAGATTGCTACTTCACAAAAACCAGTTGAGAAAATGGCAGCAAAAAGTTGAAGAAAAAGGATTGACAATAATACCACTTTCATTGTATACTAATACCAAAGGATTGATGAAAGTTAATCTTGCTCTTGTACGTGGCAAGAAGCTCTTTGATAAACGTCGGGACATAAAAGAGAAAGAGATAAAGAGGACCATTGAGAAGCATAAAAGATATATGGGGGCGAAATAGGTCTCGACAGGGGGAGGATTGAGAAAAGCTGCCGGCCGAGACGCCGGAGGCTCGTAAAATCCGGCAAAAAAATAGCTGCCACAACAGCAAACTACATGGCTGCATAAGAATGCAGCCACCTGACAGGGCTTCTGCTCCTGAATCCCTGAATCAGGCCGGATAGGAGCTCGTCTCAGCTCTCTTTGATCCCTGGAGGCTGGGATTAAATCAAAAAGGGATAGGTATTCTGGAATCCAGTTTCGGGGAGTCCAGAAATACCGAAACAAAGCCGAAACTATGCTCGGTAGATGCTTTTCCATTTCCCCTCTGGACGCGGGGGCAGTACCCGCCGCCTCCACTTTCTTCATTATTTCATGATGTTAAGTAATGTTAATTTCAAGAAAGATTCAGTGTCAGTAGGAGGTTATACAAAATCTGTTATACACTTGGGGTATAGAGGGAATGAATCCAGCAGAGGTGTCCCTCCTTACTTAAAGAGCAATAGCGGCGGACAGATGGTTAATACCTGTCGCCTTTTTCGTATGAACCAGGAGTATCTGTGAGATTTATCTTAAATTACTTAATTATCTTTTTTTTCTCCTGCCTTCTTTTTTCTTCGGATTTTACAAATCAGCTTAAGAATTATCCCGTATAC
>JAOAAW010000187.1 GCA_026418655.1 bacterium
CATAGAACTTGAGGTGTTACCCACTGGTGGATGGGGGTATGATTATCTTCCATGGATAATAAGGTATGCAAGGACTCTTAAAAAACCATATTTTACAATGACAGGGAGATTTCATAAATCATGGGGTGACTTTGGAGGAATACGACCTGAACACTCTCTATTATTTGACCTTTACAATTCAATAGCAAATGGAGGAAGTTGTTCTGTTGGCGACCATATGCATCCAAAGGGTAAACTTCAAAGGCCTGTCTACGAAATGATAGGAAGGTGCTATTCAAAAATAAAACAGATTGAGGAATTTACTGAAGGAGCAGTAGTAGAGACAGATATGGTGATTATTGAGCCAAAAATGGCAAAGATACCTGCTTTTCAATTTGATACAAAGCCTGTTTGGGGTGCCACAAGGATGCTTGCAGAGCTAAAATACCAGTTTGACGTGAGTGACGGGTTGGATGATATTGCAAAATATAATGTTGTTGTGTTGCCAGATAATGTGGAAGTGGATGAAAAACTTAAAGAAAAGTTAGAAAAACACCTTAAGAAGGGCGGAATTATCATAAGTTCTGCATATGCTGGGTTGGATAAAGAAAAAGAAAAATTTGTTCTTGATGATTACAGAATATTATTTGAAGGAGAAGAAACAAGTGATCCTTCATTCTTTGTTGTTGAAAAAGAAATATTAGAAGGTTTGCCTGATATGCCAATAACAATCTATCAGCAAGGAGTTTCCATGAGAGCGACAAAGGAATCTAAGATTCTCGCAAGACATATGAAACCATATTTTAATATCCGTTCATGGGATTGGAAACATGAGAATCTTTACATACCACCCGAAAAAGAGACAGGAAGACCTGCACTGGTACAGTGTGGAAATATATTCCACTTCAGTTTTCCCATTTTTAAGGGATATTTTGATGACGCTGTGGTATGGTATAAAGAAATTCTTAAAAAATGTATTGGAATGGTGTATAAAGAACCGCTGATTAAATACCAAGGTTTACCTTCGTTTGTAAGGGTGAATGTAACAGTGCAAAATAGCAGAAGAATCATTCATGTGCTTTCTTATTTGCCCGAGCTCAGAGGACAACGATAGATAATAGAAGAGCCAATGCTTCTTAAAGATGTTTCCATAGGATTAAAACTGATGGATAAAAAGAAAGTAAACAGGGTATACTGTGTACCTTCGTATGAGTCACCTGAATTCACGATTGAAGATAATTATGTATGGTTGACAATACCTGAAGTATCCGGTTATAAAATGGTTGTAATTGAATAAAAAAGGAGTGAAATATGAAAAAGAATGTTTTGAGATTATCGGACAGAGAGTTCAAAAAAAGATGGGAATCCGTACAGGAAGGGGTGAGAAAAAAAGGTCTTGATTTGCTTATTGCTCACTCAGATGAGGCTGATTTTGCCAACGTAAGGTATCTATCTGATTACTGGCCCATATTTGAATCTGCTGGTGTGATTGTTCCCGCAGAAGGCGATCCAGCACTTCTTATAGGTCCTGAAAGTGAGACATTTGCGAAGGATACAAGCAGGATAAAGAAGATTTATAAACTTATTGAATACAGGGAAAGTGCAGAACCAGAATATCCAAATATACGGATTGATACATTTTCTTCTATTTTTAATGAAATGTTTGGCAGAAGGAAAGTTAAAAGAATAGGTATCGCAAGTTATCAGATATTTCCTTTGCCTGTGTATGATGGATTGAAAAAAGCAGCACCTGATGCAGAGTTTGTTAAGAGCGATGAAATTATAGTTGATCTTCGAATCATCAAAAGTTCTGAAGAATTGAAAATGCTAAAAGAGGCATTCAGGATATCAGAGACTGCTCTGGTAAAAACCCTGAAAAGGATGAAGCCGACAATGACTGAACTTGAGGTTGTGGGGATTATAGAAGAGGCTCTTTATTCAGAAGGTGCTGAATACGAAGGTCATCCACAATATGTCCTTGCCGGAAGAAACTCAAACCATGCAATAGGAAGACCCGGGTATGCAAGTCTGGGGAAGAAAAACCTTATTCAGTTGAATATAGGCGCTCGAGTTGCCGGGTATTCTTCAAGTGTTGGAAGACCTGTTTGTTTTGGCAAAATGCCCGGTGATATGAAAAAGCTTGTTTCTGCAGGACTTGATATGCATTTCAAGACAATGGAATGGATGAGGGCAGGTATTAAAGCAAACGAGGTAGTGAAGAAATTTTTTGAATACGGAGAAAAGTTAGGAGTAAGCAGAAACATCCTATATGGGCCATGCCACGGGCTTGGTATGATGGAGGTTGAAAAACCATGGATGGAATCCCATTCAGACTATTATCTGCAAGAGAATATGACGTTTCAGGTGGATACATTCCTTTATTGTGAACACTATGGATTAAGATGGGAAAATGGCGTTGTGGTGAAAAAGTCCGGAGTGGAACCGCTTTCTAATAAACTTACAAAAATAATTGAGATTTAGAATTCCTTTTTTTTGTGGAATGATAAAATAAGGATGAGGAGGATATAAATGAGATATGAAATGATGTTTGCACAGGATTTGCGAGAAGCAATCAAAAAAAACATACCTTTTGTTATTCCAGTGGGAGTGCTTGAATATCATTCTGAACATTGCGTTTTTGGCGTGGATACATTACTTATAATTAAAGCACTCGAGATTATTGAAAACGAAATGGATGTTGTGATATGTCCACCTTTTTATTATGGTTTTGCAAGTTATGCTGTGGAGCCACCCGAAAACAATGGCACAATAAATGTATCTGGCAAAACCCTTTATTTTTTTGCTAAGGATCTTTTCAAAGGAATGTTGCGTACAGGGATAAGAAACATTCATGTTTTTATCCATCATCAGAGTGAAAATTTTGTCGCGGGTATGCCCACAGACCTTGCTTTCAAGCTTGCAGCAAGAGAAACAATCTTTGAACATCTTGAAAAAGAACGTGGCGATGGCTGGTGGGGCAAAGAAGAGATGAAGAACTACTATACTATACATGAGAAGGGTTCTGATCCTTTCAACTGGATCAAAATACATCCTTTTATGGATGCGGAAACACAGAAAAAGTTTCCGATAGACCATGCCGGTAAACAGGAAACATCCCTGATGTTAGCCTTTTGCCCTGAAGGTGTGGATATGAAAAGGTTTAATGAAAAGAAGTGGTACAGTCGTTCTGCAAATGAGGCATCAATTGAATATGGTTTATCGGCAAAAGACGCGATTTTACAGAGCATGAAAAAACGATTGAAACAGTGAAAAGGAAATTAGACTTAAGAATTATACGGTCTCCATACGGTGATTTTTATGGAAAAGAGATAGAAGACTCTGTAAGAAACCATCCTGATAACTATTTAGAGGAAATAGCAAGAGAAGGCTTTAATGCTGTGTGGCTTCACTGCATTTTAAGAGACATTGTTTCCTGTGATGCCTTTCCTGAATTCGGGAAAAAACAAAACCAACAGATATATGAACTCAACCGCATGGTTGAAAAAGCAGCAGGGTATGGACTGAAAGTGTTTTTATATTTTTGCGAGCCAAGGGGTTTTCGTGAAGATGATCCTTTCTGGAAAAATAACCCTGACGTCAGGGGGCAATCTTTAGAGTTTCGGGGAATTTCTTCTTTTTCAGGCAAATACTTTGCACTGTGTTCAAGTACACAAAGGGTAAAGGACTATCTGTATCAGAGCAGTTATAACCTTTTCAAGAAGGTTCCTGCACTTGGTGGTGTATTTATGATAACGGCCAGCGAATTTCACACTCACTGCTATTCACATTATCCGAAGTGGCGATTAAGATTCACCGACCCTTTTATGGAGGAATGGGCAAAAGCACCTTTTGAGTGTGAAAGATGCGAAAAAAGAGAGCCATATGAGGTTGTTGCAGAGATAATAAAGATTGTGAGCATGGGTATAAAGGATGCAAATCATGAAGCAGAGGTAATAGCCTGGAATTGGTCCTGGCATATCATTGAACCAGACCCTCAGAAGAGGCTCGTTAGTTTACTTCCAAAAGATATAATATTGCTTGCAGATTTTGAAAGAGGTGGATATAAAAAAGTACTTGGACACCGGTTGTGCATTGATGAGTATAGTTTTGCATATACGGGTCCATCGCCAAGATTTAAAAAAATATGTAATATTGCAAAAAAACGTGGTATGAAAGTTTTTGCCAAACTTCAAATTGGCTCAACACATGAACTGGTCACTGTGCCGTATATACCGGTTCCACATAAAATTGCTGAGAAAATTTACAGAATGAAAAAAATGGGAGTGGATGGTTATTTAGGTTGCTGGATATTTGGTGGCAATATATCTCCCATGACTAAAATTGCAGGTAAACTCTCAATAAATCATTCTCTGAAGCCTTTTAATGCAATAAAAAATGTTGCTATAGATGAATTTGGAAAAAAACCCGCAATCTACGTATTGAAGGCATGGAAACATTTTTCAAATGCCTGGACGAACTATCCTTTCAGTATTCCTTTCCTTTACTTTTCACCTGTTAACTATGCCACAGCATGTCCCTTCAACTTTAATGAGAGTGAAATTGAACCAGTCCCTTCATGGTTGCCTTTACCCAGAGATAAGGATGGACATATTATAACTGGAAACAACCTGAAGCGGTGGATAGACCCGTTTGATGCAGAATTTGTTGTAGGTGTTTTTGAGAAACTTCTTTCTGAATGGAAAAAAGGTATAAACATCTTGAGAAAAGGAAAAGAATTTATAGAAGATATGCGTTATAAAAGAGAAATGGATCTTGCGATACATATTTCACTTCTCATGAAAAGCACCATCAATATTATTAATTTTTACAGGTTGCTTGGTAGATATAAAAAAGGAGATAAGACTGCAAAAAAGAAGTTAAGGAAGGTGTTGGTAAGTGAACTGACACTTGTAAAAATGGACAGAGAGATAATAAAAAATAATAATGATTTCGGTTACCATCCCGAAGCGCACGAGTATTTTATAACAGAAAAAGACCTTACCTATAAGATTGAACTCCTTGAGAAACAAATAGAACAATTAGGATAAAATTATGTGCTGAATTGACATGTTTAATTTTTGCCTGTATCCTTTTTTTATACGTTGGAAGAGTTTAAGAGATTGAGATAAACCCTGATCCATCGATGTGGAAGGTTAACCGGAATCCTGTTGGAGGATTGTAAAACCAGAACAAGGAGCATGGATGAGTAAAAAACTTGGAAAGGTTGAGATGACAATCTGGAAGTTTATAAGGCTTGTAATTTTCCTTGCATTAACAATCCTGGGTTTTGTACTTGCTCATTTTAATCCACAATTTGCAACTTTTGGCTGGGGATATACATTTGGTCTTATTGGTATGGCGGTTTTAATAGGATAAGATTATTTAAGCATCATTCTGACAATTTTATTCAGATTTCTTACCTGTTCTCTGCTGGCTTTTCCACCTTTTTTCCCCCAATTTATTTTTTGCATTGAAGGAAAGGATGAGGTTTCTATAAATTCTTCCAGTACCTTTCTTATTTTTTCTATTTCAATGTAAGTTTCTCCGTTTGCATCATATGAAACATGTTTATAATTTTGTGGTATTTCATAAATTTTCCTCGCTCCTATGTAAAGTAAACTATTTAGCATAACAAAGGGTTCGGTATCCAGAAGTTTTGTTAATGGTCTTGGTTCCTTTCCTGTGACGTAATTGGCATAATGTAAAATGTTTTCAAGTAATAAATTTCCGTTAGGTTCGGCTATAACTTCTTTTTTTCCGTCGTGCCAGCATATTTGACAGTTGATTCCTGTTCCTTCATCAGTTCTTGCGTTTCCTTCAAAATAAATGGTGGCTTTCTCACAGTGGATTTTTTCAATGTCCGGCGTTTTTTCAATACAAGCATGTGTCATGGCAATTCTTATATCAGGTACGTTTTCTGTGGATGCAAGAACAAAAACTGTGTCTGTTCCCTGGATATTGTGTGCCTTATAAAGTTCTGCCTCAACAGTTTTCACTGGGTCCCATGAAAAAATTCCATTTCTTCCTGCCCAGAACAGAATGTTGTGAACATAGTGGCTTATTGCATTTCCAAAGCATGAATCAAGAACCAACTTGTTGTCAAGGATTAACCTTCCGGCCCATGGAGAACGTTTGAAATAAGACGCGGGTCTTGGCCACATTCCAATAAATGTTATTTTTTTAATCTTCCCGAACTCACCAGAAAGAATTCTTTCCTTAATCTTTTGTCTTGCTTTTTGAACAACAAAATTGAAACCAACATTTGTTTGTTTCTTTGCGGACGAATCTATTTCAATCATTTTCAAAAGTTCTTGATAATCAAGGGTTGGCGGTTTTTCAAGATAAACTGGTAAACCCCTTTTTACACACTCACTGTGCATTTCTCCATGAAGATGAATTGGAGAAGGAATTGTTATTAAATCAAGATGGTTTTTAAAATTCTCAATCATCTCAAGATAACTTTCGAAAATTCTTACCCCGCGCTCTTCAAATTTCAATTCCTTTATAGTTTCCTGCATCATATCAAGATAAATATCGCAGGTACATATTAATTTTAGCAATCCCTTCTGTTCGAGTTCTAAAATAACCCTGTGATGTGCCAGAGCAAAACCGCCTATGCCAATAATACCTATCTTTAATGGTGTTTCTCTCATGTTTATAGCAGGTGCTGTTTGACCCACGGTATGGATTGTAATCCATGCCAGCGGTGTTCTCCTTCAAAGACAACGTGTTTAAAATTTTTCTCGCATCCCAAAATTTTATATGCCCTTTTTATTATAGATGTTTGCGAATATACATTCTTTAACCCGCTTCTGCCATTAAGCGGATCTTTTGTTCCGGTTTCTATTAAGAGTGGGCGCGGTGCTATCATGGCCGCAATATCACCCATGTCCATATATTCATAAAGATGTGGAACATAATTACAAGAACAATTTGTGCACATTTCAAGAAGCGATTCTTTATAACCATACATATATCCACTGATTACGGCACAATTGATTCTATCGTCAAGAGCAGTTGCCCACAACGTTTGAAGCCCACCACCTGAAAGCGCGACAACCTCGATTTTGTTTTTGTCAA
>JAOAAW010000002.1 GCA_026418655.1 bacterium
GGTATGGGTTGTTATAGCCCTGTTTCAATATGTACACCTGAGCTGGAAAAAATTATTGAAAAAAAAATAGTGATCCCGACTATTAAAGGACTACAGAAAAAAAACATTGATTATTGCGGGGTCATATACTTCGGATTGATAATAACAGAAGAAGGTCCTAAAATTCTTGAGTATAATGCGAGATTTGGAGACCCTGAAACAGAAGTAATTTTACCCAGGATGGCAAGCAATCTTATTGAAATCTTACAGGCAGCGGTTGAAGGTAGATTAAAAAATACTGTAGTAAAATGGAAAGATGAGGCAGCAGTGGATGTTGTTATTGCTTCTGGGGGATATCCAGGGAAATATAAGACCGGGATACCTATCAGAGGAATTGAAAAAGCGGTTGGAGACACCATAATTTTTCACGCAGGCACAAAGAAGATTGGAGAAAACTTTGTAACTTCTGGGGGAAGAGTTTTAAATGTTGTTGGACTGGGAAAATCCCTGAAAGAAGCAAGAGCAAAGGCTTACGAAAGAATAGAAACCATTCATTTTGACAACATGTATTTCAGAAAAGATATCGCATATGTAGATTCGGTATAATTCGTTGACAGACTATTTATAAGAGAGTATACTACTATTGCCATAAAAAAGAAAAGATTTGTTATTTAAGGGAGAAGAAGAAATGCTTACAAAGGAAGTAAAGAAAAGATTGAAACAGGATTTTGGAAGGCATCCATCTGATACGGGTTCTCCTGAGGTTCAAATAGCAATATTAACCAGAAGGATTGAAGCACTTGGAGAACATTTCAAAAAATACCCAAAGGACTTCAATTCAAGAAGAGGATTGTTGAAGTTGATAGGTCGTAGGCGAAGGTTATTAAAATTTCTGCAAGCAAGAGATTTCGCAGCATACCAGGCTCTTATTAAAAAATTGAATCTCAGAAAATAAAAATGATAAGAAGACTTGAAATAGAGCTTGGTAACAAGCCAATTATAATTGAAACCGGTTTACTTTCAAAGCAGGCGGCGGGTTCTGTCACTGTAACCTGCGGAGAAACGGTTGTCCTTGTTGCCTTAACAACAAAGAAATGCGAGGAACCCAGAGATTTTTTCCCACTGACATGTGATTATCGAGAACAAACATCTGCGGCAGGGAAAATTCCAGGTGGCTTTTTCAAAAGAGAAGGTAGGCCTTCAGAGAGAGAAATACTTGTCAGTAGATTGATGGACAGATCTGTTAGGCCTTTATTTCCAGAAGGTTTCACTGATGAAGTTCAGATCGTCTCGTTTGTCCTTTCTGTTGATCAGGAAAACGATCCTGACATACTTTCTGTAATAGGAAGTTCATGCGTTATTTTGCTTTCCAATCTTCCGTGTCATGGAGTGCTCGGTTGTGTAAGGGTTGGGAAAATTGGTGAAGATCTAATTATAAACCCGACGATTTCTGAACTTGAAAAGAGCAGTTTGAATCTTGTTCTATCAGGTACGGAAAATGCAATCGTAATGATAGAGGGCTGGGCAAAAGAAGTTTCCGAAGACGTTTTTCTTCAAGCGACAAATTTTGCTTTTAATGCAATACAACCCATTATAAAAACAATCTCGTCCTGGAAAACTGAGAGTAGTTATATTCCCAGTTTCGTACCGGATCAGGAATTAGAAAAAAATGTTGAATCGTTTATTAGAAAGAAAATGGAAAAAATATGGGATTATCCTGAAAAAAAGCAGAGAAATAGTTATTATGAAAAGATTCTGGAAGAGTTGAAATCGCAGTATGATGAAGAGAAGCATGCAGAATTACAACTTATTTTTGAAAGATGCCTGGAAAGAATAATAAGACATCTGATACTTGATACAGGGAAAAGGTTTGATGGGAGAAAGCCAGATGAAATCCGACCCATTGATTGCAGGGTTGGTCTTTTACCGAGAACCCATGGTTCAGCATTATTTACGCGTGGTCAGACTCAATGTATTTCCTCTGTTACACTTGGCACAAAACATGATCAGCAGATTATTGACGGTCTTTTTGAGGAAACATCCAAAAGATTTATGCTTCATTATAATTTTCCACCATTTTCTGTGGGTGAAACTGGCGCTCTCCGTGGACCATCCCGTCGTGAAATCGGGCATGGCGCTCTTGCGGAAAAATCTCTTCAATTTCTCATTCCATCCGAGGATGTTTTTCCATACACAATAAGGATTGTAGCAAATATTCTTGAATCAAATGGTTCTTCTTCTATGGCAACCGTTTGTGCTTCAAGTCTTGCTTTGATGGATGGCGGAATACCAATTCCAAGGCACGTGGCTGGAGTTGCGCTTGGAATGATCAAAGAAGGTGATAAATATATTTTATTGACAGATATAGCAGGTGAAGAAGACCATGCTGGAGATCTTGATTTAAAGATTGCGGGAACATCATTGGGGATTACAGGTTTTCAAATGGATGTTAAAACCACTGAATTTTCACCTAATATTTTAAAAGAAGCAGTGATGCAGAGTAAAAAAGCACGAGATTACATA
>JAOAAW010000119.1 GCA_026418655.1 bacterium
CAAAGGTAAATCCACCATTGAGAACACAGGAAGACATAAAGACACTCATTGAGGGTATCAAAGAAAACACAATAGATGCAATTGTAACAGACCATGCACCACATTCTGAAGAAGAAAAGGGTTCAGGCATTGAAAATGCCCCTTTTGGAATGATCGGATTTGAAACAGCCCTTCCGCTTGCTATGTCCCTTGTTAAATATGGAATAAAGCCCATGCAAATTATTGAAAAGTTGACCATTGGACCTGCAAGAATATTAAAAATACAGCCAAATACTATCTCTGAAGGGAGTGAAGCAAATTTTGTAATATTTGACCCGAATAAGGAATGGGTTTTAACAAAAGACAACATTCTTTCATTGAGCAAGAATACCCCATTTCTGGAGAAGAAAATCATAGGTAAGGTCTTGTGTACTTTCTACAGAGGTAGTCCTGTCTATTCCGATAAAACCATTATTTAATGACTAAATTGGTCTTGAAATCAGCAAATACAAAAAGTTTATTACAAGAATTTTGGATGGAGATGTAAGAATTCCAAAACCCTTTAACAGATACCCTGAACCAGAATTTTACTATCTTGTTGATGACCCTTCCCAGAGTAAAAATATTTTTTCAAAAAACAGAAAAAAACAAATCCATTCAAATTTATCAATTTCACAGAGACACTGGAACCGATGAAAAAATTGTCTGTATGTAGGCAGCATTAAAATTTTGAAAAAGAAATCACCAATTACGGAAATGAAAGAAGGCGCAACTTTTCAAAACCAGAGAGGAACAAAAAAATTTGTGGAATTTATGCTCATTTAGAAATGATGATAGGAAACACATCCTGCTTAAAATCAATTGCTCGCTCATTACGAAGTCCTGAAGGTAAAAAGACATGGTTCAACATAATAATTTCTGTCAATTTTGCACTTGACAAATTGTAGCACGTATTTTATAATTGTAACACCAAACAAAGGAGGATATAATGAAAAGAGGATTTACTTTAATTGAGTTGCTTGTGGTAATTGCCATCCTGGCAATCCTTGCATCAATGCTTCTGCCGGCATTATCAAAAGCAAGAGAAAAAGCGAGACAGGCAGTTTGTATGAGCAATTTCAAACAAATAGGTATTGCTATGGAACTGTATGCCAATGATTATAATGAATTTTATCCCGTTAATCCGCAGTGGAAAACACGGTTATGGGTTTATGTTTCACCTGAAATGAGAAACAGAATTTCTCAGTGTCCATCAAGACATGGAAAAACGATAGCTCTTGATAACTGGTTCATTGGTCAGGGATATAATATCGGAAGTGGAATATTTCCAGGTTTCATGGGACAAAAAAGAAGCCGTATTGTCAATCCTTCAGAAAAAATCATGGTGCTTGACTGGGGAAGGGAAAAGGATGGAAAAGGTGGATGCAATGCAGGTGCACCGTACAGCAATTTTGGAGTACTGAGTGTTGATAGTCCAACTGTATTTAACAATGCAGGAACAAGTCATTGGGCTGTTTGCCGAGTCCATTCCGGTGGAGCAAATATCCTTTTTGGTGATGGTCATGTTGCCTGGATGAAACCTGAACAGTTTCATAGCGACGTAAGGGATGTGGATGATAACGCCAATCCAGTACCAGCAAATCCTAATATTGCTCCTGACTGGAGAAAATACTGGGATACATCATATTCTGGCAGTTAAACAATTATTTTGATGATAAAAATTTTTTCTTTGGTAATCTTTCGTATCACACAGTGTTGGTTTGCAAAAAATATTGATGTTATTTAAACAACTTCTCCTC
>JAOAAW010000008.1 GCA_026418655.1 bacterium
CTTCTGGACTGTTCCCTTGCCCTGCTCAATGCAGGAAGAAGCATTGCAGCCAGAATTGCAATTATTGCTATTACTACAAGCAACTCGATTAAAGTAAAACCTTTTTTCATATCACACCTCCTCTTCTTATTTTTGCAATAAACTTTACTCCTAAGAGAACTTCTGCCTTTTATCATCACCTCCCTTCGTTTTCTATATATCGTTTTGTATTATAACGATATTTTCTTTTTTGTCAAGTGCCGACAATACCTTATTTTTGAAGGATTTTAAAAATGAGAAGTCATATATTAAAATAAATCAAACAACAAAGGAGAAACACAAATGGATGACATAAAAATAGCCGCAATTTCAATGGTAAGCAGGCCAGCAAATCCTCGAGAAAATATAAAAAAGCACATTGAGTGGATTGAAAAAGCAATTCCTTATAAAGTTGATTGGTGTCTTTTCCCTGAAATGAGTATTACTGGATTTTGTTTTGATAGGAATTTTTTTCAGGCAAGTGAGGCTTTTAATGGTCCTTCAACACAAAAAATGATAGAAGTGGCAAAAAAGTATAATATTACTATCGGTTTCGGAGTGGCTGAAAAAGACCATTCTGATATTATCAGAAACACCTATGTCCTTGTATCTCCTGAAGGATTTTTAGGTAGATATAGAAAAACGCATATTCCACCACTTGAATATACCATTGAAGCAGGCGCAGAAGAATTCACAGTAATAGAAACAAAAAAGGCGCGTGTTGGAGTTAATATATGTTTTGATAACTGGTTCTGTGAATCAGGAAGGATATCGTATCTCAATGGTGCAGAAATAATCATTGCTCCATTTTATATGTGTTGGGGTTCTGATGACATTAGAACAAATCCATTAAAGGCGTATAATGACTGGAGAGAACTTGCCATGATAAACTTCAGGGCAGTTGCCTGGCAGAATGGAGTCTATCATATAACAATAAATTCGTGCGGCGGAGTGAATGAAAAGGGTGTTGAGTACTATGGTCCCCCATTAATAATAATTATTAATCCTCTTGGTGAAATTGAAGCAGAAACAAAACCAGGACAGACAACAGAACAGATGGTTATACATACACTTAAAGCAGATACATTGATTAAAAGAAGATGTGATGCCCTGTTCCATCCGAGATTCAGGAAGCCACATATCTATAAAAAAATATCCGAAGAAAGTTTTTGACAAAAGGTTCAAATTTATAGAAAATAAGTAATGACAAAAGGAGAACGTATGAACAAAAAACTGACTCCGTTTTATTATTGCATCGTTTTTCTGCTTTTTGCAGCCCGTTTCACTTTTGCAGAAAATCTTAGTTTTGCTCCATTAAATCCAGAATATCAAAAAAACCAGAATAATTCAGGTTCAATAACAACGACTCCACTTTCTCTGCCTCCGGCGCTTTATTCTGAAGCACCTTCTTCATTTGACCTTCGTTCATATAAAAGGGTTAGCCCAGTAAAAGACCAGGGAACTGCAGGTAGTTGCTGGGCTTTTGCAACATATGCATCACTTGAATCGTATCTTCTTTCAAAAAACGAATCCTGGGATTTTTCAGAAAATCACATGAAAAATATCCTCAGCTCTTCATACGCAGAAGGATTTGACAGAAAACCCTCTGATGGGGGCAACCATTTTATGTCAACTGCATATCTTGTAAGATGGTCTGGCCCGATATCTGAACTTGAAGACCCTTACAATGCAAATTCCACCGGTTCGCCCGAAAACCTGAAACCAGTAAAGCATGTCCAGGAAGTGATATTTATCCCTGACAGAAAAAGCACGACTGACAACAATGCTATAAAACAGGCAGTGATGAAATATGGAGCAATTTATACAACAATGTATTTTAACAGTGCCTATCTTGCGAAAGGGAAAAACTACTACTATAACGGTTCAAATGTATCAAATCACGCTGTTTCAATTGTTGGCTGGATAGACAATTACAGCAGAACAAACTTTTATGGTAGTGCTGCAGGAATTCCACCAGGAGATGGCGCTTTTATAGTAAAAAATAGCTGGGGAACATTATGGGGTGAATCCGGATATTTTTATATTTCTTATTATGACAGTAATATCGGGAAAAACTGTGTGGTCTTTAATAATGCGGAACCTGCTGACAATTATAACCAGATTTATCAATATGATCCTCTTGGGTGGGTTACATCTGCTGGTTTTGGCAATGATACGGCTCATTTTGCAAATATTTTCACATCAACGCAGAATGGATTGATACAGGCAGTTGGATTTTATACACCAATCATAAATTCCCAGTACGAGGTGAAAATTTATAAAAATGTTTCAGATAAATCCCCAGTTGATGGAACGCTTGCTATAACAAATTCAGGTATAATCCCTGATCCTGGATATCACACAATTAAACTTTATTCAGATGTTGCTGTCTCAAAAAATGAAAAATTTTCTGCTGTCGTAAAACTCAAAACACCCGGCTATAATTACCCGATACCAATGGAAGTACCAATCTCTGGCTACAGCAGCAATGCAACAGCATTGCCGGGTCAGAGCTTTGTAAGTAAGGACGGGATATCATGGGCTGATACCACATCATCAAGGTCTGGTTCAAATGTTTGCATAAAGGTTTATGGAAGTATTTTTGAAATTGACCTTGTTTCACCGAATGGAGGTGAAGAATGGCAACATGGAAGTACCCAAAAAATTGAATGGAGATATGGTGGCAACCTGAAAGGCCAGATAAAAATTGAGTTATTGAGGAATGAAAAATTGTTTTATCTTATTACTTCAGGTACATCCATTGGAAAAGATAGCACTGGTTGTTACTACTGGAAAATTCCTTCAAGTATTCCTTCATCCAATGACTATAAAATTCGTATAACACACACAACAAATAGCAGCATCACTGATTCAAGCAGTGAACCTTTTTCTATAACTGCAGGAAAAATTGTTGTTGAAAGCCCGTCAAAAGGAACAGTTTTTGCCAAAGGTAGCAACCAGTTGATTCAATGGAAAAGTACAGGAAATGTGGGCAATTATGTCAAAATTGAATTGCTGAAATTCGGAAATTCCATCGGTACCATCACTTCTTCTGTAGCAAACAAAAATTCTACTGGTTTATTTACCTGGAAAATTCCATCAAATATCTCAACAGATGGAAATTATTCCATTAAGGTTGTAAGTACATCAAATCCTAATATTTATGGAATAAGCCAGGCATTCTCAATCACAGGTCCTTCAATAAAATTGACCTCACCTGATGGCGGAGAAACCTGGTACACAGGAACAACCCAGACAATCTCCTGGAATTATAATGGAAACTATTCAAAGACAATAAAGATTGAATGCGTAAAAGGACATTATTACAGTTTGATTGCGCAGATAAACACTGTCACCGGTAATAATTCATATCAGTGGTATATACCTTCTACAATGCCTGCTTCTGATGGTTACAAGATTCGGCTTACAGCAATTGACGATATATCAATCACAGATACCAGTGATGGTTATTTTACAATCTCAAGTGGGTCAATAAATCTGGTTTCGCCTTCTGGTGGAGAAATGTGGACAATTGGTGAAACAAAAAATATAGCATGGGTCTGTAATGGAAATCCTGGAACATCTGTAAAAATAGAACTTTACAAGGGACAGAAATACATCGGACTTATAGGAACAAAATCAATAAACACACAAGGCATAGCTCAGTTCACATGGAGAATACCAACAGAACTTGCTTCTGGCTCTGACTACAGAATAAAAGTTATAAGCACATCAAATCCAGGCATTTTTGCAATGAGTGAATATTTCTCCATTGCACAGAAATCCACTATTAACGAAGCCAATCTGTTAAATAATTTCAACGGAAAAAATGAATATCCGGATAGATAAAAGGAGTGATTATGTTTGTTGAAGATATTTCAAGGATAAAAAAAGGTAAAACGGGCAGGTTTTCTTCGTGGGATACCTCTGGCAGAAATATGGACTGTTGGATAATACCAGCAAAAAGTTCAAAGGTACTTGCAGATATTAAAGGACCAGGAAAAATTACCCATATCTGGATGACACAAACCAATCATTACAGGGAATGTCTCTTGAAAATTACATGGGATGATGTTGATTATCCATCTGTTCTTGTTCCACTTGGCGATTTTTTTTGTCTCGGACATAGTATTGTTAATTCTTTCCAATCCCTGCTATTCACTGCTTCTACCCGTTATAATAATAAATTCAGTAAGGGCTGTGCCCTGAATTGCTATATTCCAATGCCCTTCAAAAAAAGGGCACTTGTGGAACTTGTCAATGAAAGTAATGAAAACCACTGGCAATATTTTTATGTGGACTATGAAACCTATGACAATTTTGAACAAACACACGGTTATTTTCATGCTGAATTCAGAAGAGCAAATCCTTTTGGAGGTTGGGGACCTGAAATTATTGTCAATACTCCGCAAGCCAATGCGGTAAATAAAGAAAAGACTGCATGGTCCAATAACTATGTAATTCTTGAAACAAAAGGAACAGGTCATTATATTGGTTGCAATATCAGTGTAACTAATTTTCAGGGAACATGGTGGGGTGAAGGAGATGATATGATCTGGGTTGATGGATATAAGTGGCCGCCTGACCTTCATGGAACAGGGAGTGAAGATTACTTCAATCAGGCATGGGGAATGCAGAAAAATGCTTTCCTGAGAAACGGTTCATCCATCCACGAAGAAGATACAGATGGTTATCAAACATCTTACATATTTCACATTGAAAACCCTGTAAGGTTTCAAAAAGAGATAAAGGTGACAATTGAACATGGGCATGCAAACCATTTAGCAAATGATTATTGTTCAGTGGCATACTGGTATGCTAGCAAACCAACAAAAATTCAGAATGTGCCGCCTGTTGAAAAAAGATTGCCTGTTAAGAAAGACCATCACGGAAAATGGATCTTTGAACCTGATAAACAAATTACTCCTTTCAAAGTAAAAATGACGGATGAAATGAAAAAGATGAAAAAAGAATGGGCAAAAATTCACAGGAAGGAAAAATGAAAATAGTGTTAATTTCAGCAAGTCCCAGAAAAAATAACAGCCAAACCTTTGCTCTTGCCCAGGAAGTCATCAAAGGTTGCAACCCTGAACAACTCGAAACCATCCATCTATGTGATTACAAGATTGAATTTTGCAGACATTGTGAAAGATGCCACAGAAAGATAATGGATTGTCCGATAAAAGACGATGTTTTAAAAATAATGAAAAAAATGCTCGCGGCAGATGGAATAATACTTGCCAGTCCCAATTATATTGACTGTGTAACTGCTTCAATGAAGGCTCTATTTGACCGCTCAACCCATTTCATTCATTGCAAGCGCTTACTTGGCAAGTATATTGCAGGCGTTGTTTCTTCAGGTGCTGGCTATGATGAACCTGTAGTTAACTATATAAAGCATTATGCCCTGACCTGCGGTGCTCAGTTTGCCGGCAGTATATCTTCAAGAGCGCCAGTGGATGAAAAAACAAAGGAAAAAGCAAGAGTTTTCGGAGAAAAACTGCATTCCATCATCAAAAACAAAAAAACTTTCAAAAACCAGCTTAAGATTATTGAACAAGGAAAAGCTGAGTTTAAGGATTTGATAATTTTAAGAAAAGATTCATGGCGTGGAGAATATGAGTACTGGAAAAAACAAAACTGGATTTAATAATTTATCCCTGAAATATAAAAGCACAATGCTTGTTATTAATGGAAAATATGTAAAAAAACTTGAATATGAAACCCTCCCTGTCATCAAACCATCGCGACACATTGTGATAAATAACGAACATCCTGAATGGAAATTTCAACTTCATAACTATCTTTTGCACCATGAAAATCTTTTCTGGTGCATGTGGAGTTTTGGACCAGAAGAAGAAGCAAAAATCGGACAGAAAATCGTTTATTCCACCAGTAAAGATGCAATAAACTGGGAAAAACCCAAAATTTTAGCTGAGCCAAAAGATGAAGGATGCGGATATATTGCCCGAGGATTCTGGGTTTATAAAAACAATCTTTTGGCACTTGCTGGGTATTTTACTGGACCAGGTGCTTTTGGCAGAGGAAAAAGGTTACAGCTCCACGCCTATAAGTGGCATTACAGAAAATGGAAGTTTGCAGGACTTGTCTTTGATGATGCCATAAATAACTTTCCACCAGAGTTACTTCCTGATGGAAAATGGATGATGACAAGAAGAGATGTCCTAATGAATGTTTATGCGCTTGTTGGTGGAGAAAATTCTTTTGATAACTGGAAGAGTTATCCTGTGGTTGAAATTAAAAATAAAGTTAATTTTCTTCCTGATGAACCGTTCTGGTGGATACATGAAGATGGATTGATAGCAATGCTACTGCGCGACAATAGTGGAAAACGAAAGATTTTCAGGTGTTTCTCCATGGATAATGGAAAAACATGGACTGAACCTGTTAAGACCAATTTTCCCAATGCCACCTCAAAATTTTTCGGTTTGAAGACAACCAGAGGATACAGGGTTTTTATTTCCAATGCAAACAGAAATATGGATGTTTTAAGAAAACAGATGCACCTATCAATCACTCATGATGGCAGGATATTTACAAACATTGCAAAAATTGATATTCCTACGGATGGAAGTGCAACGCTTCAATATCCTCATGCTCTAGAATATAACAGAAACCTGTTTGTGGCATTTTCAAGAAATAAAAGGATGATTGAACTTATTACGATACCACTTGAAAGAATAGAAAAGATTTTTAATCTCTGATGTAGCCTAAAAAGGAGAAAACATGAAAAAAATTTTGTTCTTTATGTTAAATTTGTGTGGAATCTTGTTTTCACAAACTGAAATTCCTTTATTTAAACAGGAAATCTTTCCGATTTCAAATCCTGGTTTTGAACAGCAGCAGTCTGGATGGAACATCAGACCAACAGAAAAAAAGGATCCATTACCAGACATTGTTTTTTCGTTTGAAGATACTGCCTACGAAGGCAAATATTCCTTTGCAATAACCTTCAACAAGAGAGGCAGCACATACATTCCAAGAGCCTTTCAAATAGAAAAAGGGAAAAGATACTATGTAAGCGCAAAGATAAAAACCCAGGGCGAAGTTACTGGCGTAATCAGGGTTGTCTATGGTGCTGTCGGCGAACCATATTCCAATAGGGTTGGACCAAATTCTGATTGGACGACTGCAGGCGTCACGATTGTCGGCGGTAAACATATTTATGGCTATGGTGAGCCAAAAAATCCTGACCCGAATATCTCTTATTGTGAACTGCGTTTAGAAGCAAACGGTATTGGGACTGTTTATTTTGATGATATCAGGGTTTATGAGATGAAAGATTATGGAGAATATGTAAGGGTTAAGTTAAATGGACCTGAAGGTAGACAATACAAACTGAAAATTCACGGACTGTATGGTCCGCCGAACTGGTATTTTACAATATATCCCTCAAAGGAAAATTTTTCATCGGGTATTACAAGCAACTGGATGAATCTTGCAGATTATGAACAGTTCAAAGGCAGGGGTGTTGTTTATGCTGGATTTCATTTTGAGCCTGCTTCTGGTGAAAAATTTGATTCTATCAATGCTACTATTGAGTTTGCCTATAATCCTGACGAAAAATGTATTATAAGAAGCTTTTCAAGGAGTACCCCGGGCAATATTATTGGTCTGATAATTCCTAAAAGTGAAAGCAGTCCCGAAGATTTTATGAAGGGTTTCAGATATATTGATGATGATATTGTAAAAAGAAATCAATTTGTAAAATCATTGAATTTACCGCCTGTTAACCTGAAACATTTTTATCTCGAGGCACACCTGAAAGGTTTCAATGGTGTTTTTTCAGACCCCACAATGGTTGAAACAGAAGTGAATACTTTGAAGACAATTGGATTTAATGCCCTTGATACTCAATATTCTGGACTTGCAGGTGTTTACAGGGCTGTTGCGGAAAAATACGGTATCAGACAGACCCATCATACTTTTAGACTGGGAAATCTTCCGCAGGACCCTTCAACAAAAAAGAATATCTTTGATATTGAGAAAATAAAAGAAACCTGTTCAGGTTTTGTTGAAAAAACACTGGAAAATTTAAAAAAACAGGACCCTGACCAGATACCACTTATTAAATTCATTGATACCGGAGATGAAATAGCAGGAGAAGTTTTTGCTGGCCCTGAATATGAACAGGCTTATAAAGAATACCTTAAATCACAGGGAATTAAACCAGGAGATTTAAGAGCAAAAACATGGGATGAAGTAAAAACTTATGGAAGCTGGACCTGGAGAGATTCCTGGAAAATGAGACCCACTGACAGAACCGCTGTTGACTCATGTATAAACTATTACTGGACACTCAGGTTCTGGAACTATGCAACAGCCAAAGTTTACAGTCTGCTTGCGCAGGAAATTACAAAAAGGATGCCAGGACTTACAGTAAGGGTGAACTTTGGTCCACCATGGGCATACGGATATTGTTCCTATATGAGGGGTGCAGAAATATGGGAATTTGCAAGGCAGAACAGCGTCACTGCATTCTGGAATGAAGACTGGCTCAATACTGGTGGTTGGAGGAATGCAGGGATACAGATGGTTTCTTATCTTGTTGATCTAAGCCGCAGTTGTGCAAAAATTAATAATGCGGAAGTTGGTGCCTTTGTTATGCCTGTTGGCAGGGAAGAAAATATTCAGCTCAAACTTGCTTCAGTAATTGGAAAAGGCGCAAAGATGATTGATATTTATCGTTATGGTCCTGCATATTATTCACCTGACAACTGGTCAGGAAGTTTAGATATGACTGCAGGAATTGCTAAATTTACAAGAGTTCTTGAGAGAGTTGAAGAAGCTATTTTTAATGGAAAGCCAAGAAAAAATGAAGTGGCAATAATATGGTCAGCAAGCGAACCCGTATGGAGTACCGATGATGCTTCAATGTGGAATAATCAACTTATTTATCTTGCACTTCAACATAAGCAGATTCCAGTGGATTTTGTTGATGAATTTGAAGTCGAAAAAGGAATATTGAAGAACTACAAGGTTGCAATTTTAAGCAGCCAATATCTGAGAAAGGCAACAAAGCAGGCAATAATAAACTGGGTCAGCGGTGGCGGGAATCTATGGATTGATGGAATTCCTGCAACAGGTGATGAATATGGGCAGAGATGTGAAATGCTTCTTCCCCTGATAGGAATAAAGGATATAACCATTGTTGACAGTGCGATTGGAAGGTCGTTAAATCCACAAAATGGAGTAAACCCTGCAATTATCCCCGGTGAAATTTCAATGAGGTTATCAGACTACAATGTTTCTGGTGTGGGAAGAAAGATTTCTTTTAAATTGAGAGCACCTGATAAAACAAAAATTATTGGTGAATGGGAAGATGGCTCTCCAGCCATCATTGAATACAAAACAGGAAAAGGCAGAGTATTCTATGTCGGTACCTATGCAGGACATTCGTACAATGTGCCGGTTGAAAGAATTCCGGGAAAAATTGAAATGGGGTACAGGGAAAAAGAAAGAAAAATCATCACTGATTTTGTTTTGGATTGTGGTATTCAAAGACCAGTATGGTGCAATGTTGATTGTATTCAGGCGGACTTACTGGAAAGTGCGCAGGCAATAGCAATAATTCTCTCAAACTATTCAGGAATTCCCCAAAAACAGGTTAATATCAAAGTTGATGCGAAGAAAACTGTAAACATCGTAGAATCAGCACAGTACGGACAATTAAAATTTTCACAGGATGAAAAAACAAAAACTGTAAATTTTATCACTGATGTTGATGTTTTTGATTTTATTATTCTGAAATGAGCAAAAACTTCTTACAGGTAGTTTTGTTTGGCGATTCAATGTCATGGTCACCGGGTGTTGCTATGGGAGAAAGATACGCTGATTTCATTGAAGAAAAACTCAGTAATAAGTTTGGCGAAAACTGGATTGTTGATGTTGCTGCCTGTGGAGATGGCGGGAATACTGCCCAGGAAGGATTCGGACGACTCGAAAGAGATTGTATTTCATACCAGCCACATATTGTTGTGCTGAGCTTTGGTGCAAATGACTCAATCAGAGCACCTGATAGGGAACAGTTTAAAACATTCTATAGAAAAATAATAAACGAAATCAAACAAAATGCCACAAAACATATAATTCTTGAAACCATACCAACACTTGACCAGAACAGGCACAGCCAAAAAGATAATCCGAAGGCACTCTTTTATGGCGGGCTGGAAAACTATCTTGAGTTTTTCAGCCATTCTTTCATAAGGGAAGTTGCAAAAAACGAGGACCTGATTCTGTACGATAGATTTAAAATTTACCATCAAGAAATTGAGAAAAATCCTTCCTTGAGAGAAAAATTAATTCAAAAAGATGGAGTGCACCTTACCAAAGAAGGAAATGAATTTTTTGCACAGCATCTGATAAAACTGATTATTGAAATGGCACCACAAATTTATCAGATATCACACAATCCGCAGGTGTGGTTAGAAAATGCCAAACTCAACCCTGTTTATATTGAATGCTGCAATCAAATTGAAAAAGGTGACTTAAAACAATATCTTAGTGAAGCACCTTCCCTGAAAAGACTGATGCTTCAAAAAGCACGTTCCTTTTCAAAAAGAGCGCGAGCCTTATCTAATGAAAAATATGTTCAGGATAAAGCCCTTAATATTGAATATCTGGCGTCCATCTTTGCGACAATTGAAAAAATTGTCAATACCGAAGATCCTGAAATAAAAGAAAAAAGCAAAGAATGGGCGATTTCTTATTTGAAACAGCTGCCAGAAAATAGAAATTTACAAAAGCTTAAAATTAAAAATCTTCTCAATTTTTAAAAATACTATTGACAAAAATACAGTAGCTCAGTATTATAAAGATATGAAAAAGGTAAACCAATTTTATAAAGGTCTGTCTCAAAAAAACAAAATTATTTTCTGGATTTGTGTAGCAATAATTGTATTATCTTTTTTTGTCATAGGTAGAACTATCTACAGAGCAACAGTTAGCAAAAATCCCACACTTGAAAACTATGCAAAACAGATTCGCAGTAAAGACCCATCTCAAAGAGAAGCAGGTGTTTATACGATAGGATTGTACAGGGTAAATGAAATGGTTGATACACTTGAAAATATAATCAAACAGGACCCTGAAATTAAAGTAAAAAGGGTTGCTGCGTGGTCCCTTGGAAGAATTGATATAAATAGACTGGTGAGATTTCTTGATTCACAGGATAAAGGAATCAAAGAAATTGCCATGGATGCACTAATCAAACTGGACAAGAATAACGTCTCATATTTGATGGAAAGATTTGGAAATGAAGATTTAGAAACAAAGAAAAAAATCATAGACATTGTGGACTCACTTAAAAAACCAGAGTTTAATGATAAACTCTTGGAAATTGCTGAAAATCAGAAGGAAGATATGCAGATACGAATCGCATCTCTTGATGTACTGAAAAAAACAGGAACAATGGAACTTGAGGGAAGACTGAACGCAATCTTTTACAATGACCCTGAAATCCAGATGAAAGAAGCAGCGAAACAGACCCTTGAGTTTATTAAAAACAAGGAGAAGAAAAAATGAAAAGAGCATTCACTCTTATTGAGTTGTTGGTGGTAATAGCGATAATAAGTATGCTTGCCGGTCAGGTGATGCCATCTTTATCAACAGCTAGAGAAAAAGGAAGACAGGCAAACTGTATTAACAATTTTCATCAGATTGGTATTGCTGTGGAAATTTATTATCAGGACTGGGATGACTATCCAACATGGTTGTCAACAATGGTACCTTCCTATCTTCAAACAGACAAGATTTTTATATGCCTGACAGACAGATACCGAGGAGTTTCAGGTCATGGAAACCCACAATTTCCTGGTGGGAACGACATTCCACCCAACCAGATACCCGGATACACGCCACCCTATGAACCAGAATTTGCCTATAGAAATCCAAATGTTACAGCCTGCAGTTATATTTATGAATTCAGCCCTTGTGTATGCGAGTGGTTTATGCAGGGTTATGCAAGTGGAACATATACAGATACAGACCTGAATCAGGCAGACACAAACAGAGATGGAAAGGTTTCCTGGAAAGAAGCAAAAATGTGGCAGGCAACCTATCAAGGATTATCTGATAAAGTTCCCATTGTAAGATGTTTCTGGCATCATTATAATTACAAGCAAAAAGTATTAAATCTTGCGTACAAAGATTATCACGTTTTCACAAGCCGCATGTACTGGGAAAATTCTTCTGACTGAATTATTTAAATTTTTTTATTGATTCTTTTGACAGCATTATATCAGGACTGAACAGACTGTTCCACCACAGAGAAAAAGAGTGTCTATCTCCGACCCATCTCAGATAGTATTTCTGTAATGGTGCTTTAAGTTTCTTGATTTCTTTTTCTGTTTCTGATAATCTTTTCTTCATATTATGTTTTAGGGGCATTGGCATCTCGTCTCTCGTTGAAAACCACCACCTTGCTTCATCAATAACGCTCCTGATTTTAGACTGCAGGTATTCTGCTTGTAAACATAGTTTAAGCCCTTCCCCAAAACAACCCGAAACTTTCTCTTTTTCCAGTATATCAAGAAGTTTTTCAAGTGTGGTCGTTTTATCACGAGAGGGTGAAGAAATAATCCAGCAAATATCATCAAGTGACCAGCAATTTCCATAAGATTCTGGCATATCAAGTTCATAAGCAATTTCATGTGAACATTTTCTAAAATCTTCAAGACTCGTCTTTCCGCTATAAGAAATCCTTGCAAATTGCACAAGGTTATATAGGACAGTTGTCCAGGGAGCGTTTATTGGTGCAAAAGAATGTCCTCTTGCCCAGAGAGTCGCCACTATACCCTTACCATTTCTTGATATGAGACAATCACACATTCCGGCAGGATTAAGAACACCCCTTACATAATTTGCATGAAATTGCATATCAGCACTCATATAAAGACCACACGCTCCCCATAAATTGCCTTTCATAGCAGATAGCATTCTGAGCTGGGCATAGCTCAATGGATATCCGGTATCACAATCAACTCCTATCTTTTCTATTTCCTCTCTTGTAAGGTCTTCAAAAAATTGCCCTGCGCTTACAAAACAAGAAATTAATTCTGGCTCTGTGTATCTATTGAAAAATTGTTTTTTTGAAGGTCTGAATCCCTTATATATGACAAACTTTGAGGTCTTGCCTGTGGAATGATAATCCCAGGGAAGCAGGATTACCTGAGGATTAATTTTCTCAAAAAGATCCATCCTGCCAGTGCCAATAATCATATCTGCCCATAGCACGGGAATTTTGCCATGCCTTAAAACCTGCTTCCATACAAACTGCGCATGTTCAAGATATAACCCAATTTTCCCACCAAGCCTTTTAGCTCTCTTAGAGCATTCTTTGCAGAAACCTAGCTGATGAGTTTCGTCCTGCCCGACATGAATATACCTGCACTCTGGATGCAACTGGCAGATATAATCAATTATCTCCTCAACATATTTTTTCACTGTTTTTTTTGAAGGACACAATTGAGAAGGGTATTCTGGATTTTCAAACAGGTTTTCTGCTCCTTTTAATCTTGAAAGATACTCAACGTGTCCAAAAGTTTGAACAAGGGGTATCCATTCTATACCTAGTGATTTTGCCTTTTGAGTCAAAAATTTAACCTGTGATTCTGTATAACGGTCGTAAGACGGAAACTGTTCAGAAAGCGGAAGAAAGGGAATTCTGTGTTCATATTCAACAAGTACTCCATTGATTCCCCATCTTGCAAGTTGTTCAAGAAGCGAGGAAAGAACCTCAAAAGGAATTTTAGGACCTTTAAGGTCAATATGAAAAAACCTATTTTTTATGGCAGGTTGTGAAGTTTCTGTAATCCATGAAGGCATTTTATTCTTTCTGCTGAATATCATTTATCCCCCTTAAAAAGGAAACCAGGAGAGAATTTCATTGACTATAAGTAAATGACCCTGTTTGGATGGATGATTGCTCCATGAAAGCAATATTTCAAGTGCCATGCCAGATGATACAGCCCTTTCAAATGCAGCGAAACTGTCGGCAAGGCCCACTTCTTCTTCAAAGGCAATTTTCCTGATAAGAGAAGTACGCTGCTTCAAAAGTTTACTGTCCTGGTTCAATCCATCAGTAACTGAAACATCCCAGGAAGGTGTGAGAAGAATAACAGGAATACTCTTTTCTTTTGACACTCTTATCATCTTTTTCCACGCTTCACAAACCACATTCTCGTCCAGTTTTCTATCATTTAATCCATAATCAATCAGCACAAGTTCTGGATTGTGATTAAGTACTTCGGTTGAAAACCTTTTTGCTCCTGAAACTGAATTTTCGCCACCAATTGCAGTAACTATTACATTTATTACAGCAAAGGGAAATCTTTCTTTGAGTTTTTTATGAAGTAAATGAGGGTATGCATTAAATGTATCCACATATGGAGTTGCAAAATATCCAGCAGGGACACTGTGTCCGTGGCATACAATATTGATGGTTTTATTATCCGGCCATTGTTTTTTCAACTTTTCCACAAGTCCAACAAGATATTTCTTTCTATCTGGTAGCGCCATTTTTCACAAGTATCTTCATTTCAAAAGGGTTTAAATCCCACACAGACTGAATTTTGCCGGTTTCAATATCCTTCCATGGTTCTTTTAAAACAAGTACATCCTTTTCATTAAAATAATTGGCAACAACCAGATAAAAATTGTCATTGACATACGCTGTTAACACTAAATTTGGCCATTTTCTTCCTGCCACAATATTTTCATCCTTTATATCAATAAAGACATGGGTTGCCGGCTTTGTCATTTCTTTATAGAATTCAAAATAATGAAAGAAGTTTTCAAGGGTTTCTCGCCTGCCTGGAACAGAGTCCCACTGAGAATAAACTGGAAAATCCTCTGGATTTTTGCTGTAATGTTGCTTGATTATTTCTGGATGAGGAACAGCTAAACTTCCCTTTTTATATTCAAGTTTTGTGCCTTCATACATCTTGCCTTTTATAGGCCTTCCATGATAAAGAACAGGAAACTGAAGATAGGGTATTGTGAGAGCATAAAGTTTGTTCTGGTCTTCAACAGGAACAACACGCCAGTCAGGAATATAAAACACAAATTCTGGAAGATTTCTAACTGTCTTTCTCATAAGGTTCATATCCCTTATTCCTTCGCCAACATAAAGGTAGTCCCAGCATTTAAATTGTGGTGGTGAGGAAATGTCTGGATTGCAATACTCCCACGCATGCAGAGTAAAAATACCCCTATATCTTTTAACAATTGTATAAATTTCCTGAATCAGGTCTTCAAATGCTCCATGTACAGACGATGATTCTTCAAATGCATCAATATGTCCTTGTTTCCCATCAGGAGGATCAAGAAATGCAAGCGGATCATAGCCAACATCGTTATAAAGTCCATCTATTTCATATTTCTCAAATAATCTCTCTATGTTATTCAACAAAAACACCCGCCAGTCAGGACTTCGGGGAGAACAAAGAGCATAGTTGAAATAACCTTCTTCAAGGGCGATTACCCTGCCTTTATAATAAGATTGCCATTCTGGCTTAAAATTCTTACTTCTTCTGTCATAATATCCGCTTGAAATATATGGTATAAATTTCAAGCCATACTGATGTGCCAGTTTAATCATTTTTTTAAAACCTTCCTCATTATTCGGCGTGAACTTGTCACCTCCAAAAATTTCAAGAGCATCGTTCCATTCTTCATGAATTTTTAACAATCCAATTCCTTTTTCCTTATAAAGCCTGAAGTTTTCTTCTTCCTGATGGTCAGGCATAGGACACCTTTCTGCTGGGTATTCTCCCCAGTTGTACCACACATGTCCTGGAATGTAGTCAATTAAAACTGTATGACGCTCACATCTCCTTATTAGGTATCTTGCATCCTTGAGATTTTCCAGCCTTTTTCTTTCTATTGTAAAATCCCACAGTTTAAATAACGCTTTCAATTAACCTCCTAAAGTTTTAACGCTTCATCTATCATTGCATACAAATTCTCAGGTGGCACATCAGCCTGTATTGTAATTCCTGGTTCAAGAATATATCCTCCACCTTTACCCATTATTTCTTTCAGCCTTTTCACTTCTTCTCGGACATCTTCAGGTTTTCCTTTGACAAGAGTATTCTGAGTGCTTATGCCGCCACAAAAACATAATTCCAATCCGAATTCTTTTTTCAAATAGAAGATGTCCATTGCTTCTGGCTGGATTGGGTGAAGAATATCCAGCCCTATTTCAATCAAATCAGGTATAACGGGCAAAATATTACCACACGAATGATGAAAGACCTTTCTCCTGTTTTTCTTTGCAAAACCATAGATCTCTTTGAGAAGTGGTCGTACAAACTTACGCCACAGTTCAGGTGAAATCAACATCCCTTTTTGGGTTCCATAATCATCACTCACAGCTATTGCTTCAAATTCAAATCTATCAAAGAGAATTTCCATTGTGCCCAGTATGTAGTCAGTTATACCTCTCAACAAATCCATCACAAAATCAGGATACAACACAGTATCAAGAAGCAGATTTTCCATACCCCTCATGAATGTTGCCCTTTCCCATAAATCTCCAACCCAGATAATTCTGTAATGATCTTTTTGTTTTTCGCACCAGTTTCCAATATCTTCAAATCTATAAGGAAGCCCGGGCTGGGGAAATCTATATCCAGAAAGAGACGGTTCTTTCAGCACAGGACCAATAGGTGCTCCCCTGTCTATTGCGCTTGTGGACCAGACAACGCCATATTCATCAGTTGCGGTTTCTCCGAAAACTTCTGGATCCGCATAAAGTGGTTTTATTGATTTCGGAGATACCATTCGTATAGGAAATGAAAGGGCATCAGATATTGGACTTCCATATTTTTCTTCTGCAACCTTCAATGACACAGGTGAGAACATAAAATTGTAGGGAACAGGCATTTCCCTGTGATTTACCACTGCTTCAATCCATTTTTTATCATCAGATGGCCTCATGATTTTATTAGAATAACATATAATTTCTTATTTTCAATACTTACTGCGTTTCATATTCTGTGATAATATAAACTTACAATGAAAGAAAACAGACTCGCAAAATTAATACAGAGAAAAACACCTTCCCTGGGAGGATGGATTTGTCTTGGAGATCCTGGAGTGGCAATAATTATGGCTCATGCAGGTTATGATTGGCTTTTGATTGATAATGAACACCACCCCTTCACTGAAACTCAGATACAATCAATAATCTATGCCCTCAGAGATACTGATGTTACACCGATAGTCCGAGTCAGGGGTAATGACCCTTCACACATAAAATGGGTACTTGATGCCGGAGCAGGCGGGGTAATGGTGCCGATGATTGAATGTGCAGATGATGTTAGGAAAGCGATTTCATACTCAAAATATCCACCCCTTGGAAATCGCGGTTATAGCCCTGTTCGAGCAACTGACTTCTGGACATTTAAACAGGAATACGAAGAAAAGGCAAACAAAGAAATACTGTTGATCTGCCAGATAGAACAACAATCAGCAGTAAATGAAATTGAAGAAATCGTACAACTTCCAGTGGATGCAATATGGATAGGATATGCAGATTTATCTTTTTCGATAGGATACAAAGGTAACTTTAAACATCCAGAAATCCAAAAGATTATTGAAAAAGTTATTAGTGTGGCAAATAATTATAAAAAACCATGGGGAATGCCTGCTGCAACACCTGAGGATTTTGCAATGAGAACAAAACAAGGTGCGCTACTGATGACTTCAGGCTCTGACATTTCTTTTCTTATTTCAGGTGCGTCAGACAGAGTAAAACAATGTAGAAAAGCAATTGAAAAGCAATAATTATCTATGCTTTTGCCTGCCCCTGATTGATCCTTTTTGCTGTCTTGATAGCATCTTTTATTGCTGTCCCTGCACCTACTATCATTAGAATAAGCCCAATCAATGTCATTGAAACATATTTTTTGGGAATGTATCTGGAAACAGATTCTTCCTGTTTTTTTTCTTCAGCCTGAACTTTCTGGTCCTTTTCAACCTCTTCAACAACAACACCTTCTTCGGTAAGAGGAACTGCTTCTTCCGAGGATATTCCTGCACCTTCAGAAATCATACCTACTTGATGGCCTCCAGCAAACGCACGCACTTCCTTTATTGTTCCTATAAGCCCCCATAAAAAAAGTACCAATCCCACAACAACTATTAGAAAGAATAATGCGCCTTTACCGAACTGTCCGTTATAAACCTGACCGAGTCCCGGACATAATGTTGAAAGAACCGCTGCTGCACCTGACGATTTTTGCTCATATTTCCTTCTCACAGAAGCCCTTATTTCTTCTTCTTCAATAATCCTTGCTTTTTCCTCTTCGTTCAGGATGCCCATAATTACCTCCTGAATAATCGAAAAATATTATTCATAAACCCATTTCACGGTCTTTATCTCGTCAAAAATTTCCTGTAGAATTTTGAAATTCTTTGATATCGGCATTGTAATGAAAAAAACCTCTACAAAATTTCCTTTTCTCAATTGTTTCTTCTGCGGAACAGAATTTATGAAAATAAAATCTTCTCCCCTTGCAAGGATTCCAGCACAAATGAGACCTGCACCGTATCCTTTGCCATCATGTGCATAAAGCCAATCCTTGACTCCTATCTTGTTGCTCTGGGTGCTCTTTAATGGTCCCATTTTAAAATTGAGAATTTTCCCACCTTCAGGATACGCAAAGTATTTGAATTTGTTCGCATCAGAACTGCCTTCCATTCCCCAGTTTATACCACAAACATGAGTACCTTCACCAAGATATGTAAATCTTGAATCCACGGCAAGAAATGGATAATCTTTCCTTATTTCCAGAAACATTACATGCAGATAATCATTATCAATCACATTTTTTTGATTTTCCATCAGAAAAACCGCTTTCACAACCTTTCTATCAGGCTTATCCACAATCAATTTTGCTTCTTTGAGTTTTTTCATTGTAAGGTCTTTGTCTGCAGTAAAATCTTTGGCAGCAAAATACATTATGTATCCTGCTGAATGAATGCCATCTGCTGAGACTGCATATAATGCACCTTCTGTTGCAATCAACACATCATCCTGTCTTGTTTCAATATAAAGATCTCGTGCATATAAACCAGACGACACAAAGAATAGGAATAAACACAACGATCTTATGCCTCCGCATATTTTTTTCATATTCACCCCTTTTTATCAAGTTAAATTATACCTCAATTTTTTTCTTGCATATAAAACATTACAGGTGCTGTGATACCACCTGTTCCAAGTTCATTCAGTTTTTTGTTCGTAACTTTTACTGCAATTAAATTTTCTTTTCCATAATGGATAAACTCTGAAACATCAAACTCAAATGGAACAAAAGCTTTTCCAGGACTTGTGCCAACCAATTTTCCATTGAGCCAGACCTTTGCAAGTTCATCAACACCACCAAACCATAAGAAAACTTTCTTATCTTTAAATTTTTCAGGAATAACAATTGAATTTCTATACCAAGCATCTCCCTTATAATACCTCAGCCCCTGATCACTCCACGATAATGTTTTTGTTTTTATTTTTGTCCAGTTGCCACCTATTTTTCCTGTTGTGTAGTAACCGATTTCTTCTCCAATAGAAACAGGATCTATTAAGAAATCCCACTCATCAGGTAAACCCGCAACAAAAACATTTTTTCCTGTAATTCTTTCAAAACCCTGCTCAATGCAAGGAGAGAAAAATCGTTTCATATAGGAAGTTGCAGGTCCCTGTGCAAACATCTTCGGTTCATACTGAAATGCCTTCTGCTGAATCTCTTGAATTCGTTCAAGGTCCTTCTTGGCTGAAACAAAGTCAAACCTGTTTCTGTTTTCGAGCATTGATAAAAATGATGCAAGATAGTCATATGACAATCTGAAAATTGCTACCTTTTCAGCATATTTTGTGCCTTTTGTAAGTGATTCTGCTTTTTTGAGATACTGGTCTGCTGTTTTCATAATCGATGGATTATAAATAAAGGGAAGATCATGAGAACAGCCCGTGTGATAATCCGCATCTCTAAGAGCAGAATCCATCAGGACAATGTATTTTTCCATCTCCACAGCAGCCGGACCAAAGAAATTCTTAGCAAAATCATGTATTAATGCATCCACATCTGATGTATGGTTCCAGAAAAGTTTTGTGGCAATGTAAATGGTTGGAGTCATACTTGCCCAGTGAGGAATAGTTTCAACACGCCATCCTCTAATACCTAACTCCTTTGCCACAGGTATCTCGTCCCTTATTGCATGAACCTTGCTGAAGGGAAAACCAGGGTCAGCAAGATTGAAAAAATATCCCCTCTCATATGTTTCAGGTAAAATTTTGCCCCATGCTTCCATAATTTTTCTGTAATAACTTCTTTCAGGACAAATCGGGTTTGACATTCCATGTATTCTACACAGGCTTATTGGAGCAAAAGCAGGTACTATTTTCGGATCCGGTTTTACCTTTACTGGTGGTTTCATATAGCAGGAATAGCAATAGAACCCTATTTTCTTACCCGGAAATTCATCTGCTATTCCTTCAAGAACCCTGTTGAAAAACCAGATGTATCTATCTGTCATTGAAACTTCGTTTTCAAAATCATCAAAATCTCCTCCATCAAGCGCACGGCAGTTTTCACACTCACAAAACCCTGCGCCATCATTTGGTCCCATGCCAATCCAGGGAGCAGCCGGATTCTTTCTGAAGTAGTTTTTTGTTTCTTTTATTGCCCTTGCAAGCACCTCAGGGTTAGAAATACAAAGCTGGCTCTGTTGCCTTTTTCCATTGACAAGCGCAAAAAGTTCAGGTTCTTTGTTTATATCCGCTTTTCCAATATTTATTCCATGCGCAGATGGAAAATATGGACCACCCAGCCGCATTCTTCTATACCATGTCCTATCAACTGCCATCTGAAGATGTCTTGCGTGAAAAGAGGGAACCTGAATGGTGTTCTGTTCACTAACCGCAATTGTCTTTTTTTCAGGTATTACAGTTCCGATATCTCCTGGCATATACCAGCGAACACCCATCTGTTCAAGTAGTTCATAAACCCCAAAAAGCGTACCTTCAGGCGAAAGTCCAGCAATCCTGATATTGCTTATACCAGAAGGATTTGATTCTGCCTTTATCATAAATGAAGCAGGGTCATCGCCCGAAGAACGAATCGCTTTTTCAATCTCGGGTGTCATTGCGCAAGTACCAAGAAAGATATAGCAAACTCCTTTATTTCCAAGACCAGGATTAATCTGCCATCCTTTCCCTAGTGTTTCTTTCACGACATCTATTTTGCATCCGCTCATCTTTTCTATATGCTCTGCCAGTTCTTTCGCAGCAAACTGTTCATCCTCGTGTGCCTGGGCAGGAATCAGAATAACTGATTTTGCGTTGCCATTTTCAACAAGCAAAACAGTTTTTGCACAAAATCCCGAAGTGCAGAGTAAAAAAATTGATATTAAAATGATGGATGTTTTCACTTTGTCCTCTCGTTTAATGAAGCTTTTATCTGTGAAATTAGTTTTTCCATTCTCCTTCCATATTCAATGTAATTTCTATACCTCGCCTCTGCCTCTGATTTAATGCTTGGGTCGTGATATACAACCGCCATGTGTGGTTCTATTGAAATTCCACCATCATATCCACGCGAAAAAAGATCTGTAAGTATCTCCCTAACCATTCCTTTCCCTTCCCCTGGAAATGTACATACAGACTTTCCATCTTCTTTTACATAACCATCCTTTATGTGGACATAAACAACATGGTCTCTCACATGTGTATAGAATTCCCACGGGTCCTGTCTTTTATAGGGTTTTGGACCTCTCACATCAAGATGAAATATTGGGTTTCCTGTATCATAAACAAGTTTCAATGCAGGAGAATTAACTCCTTCCAGAAGTCGGAGCGTATGTTCCCAGGAAAGTGAGCCCCAACCAGAGCAATTCTCGTGAACACATAAAACACCACCATCTTCTGCCATTTTAACTATTGTTTTTACCCTTTTTATCGCCTCTTTGGACCAATCCTCATCAAGTACTTCGTCAGGAATCGCAAAACTCATAATTCTTATCATTTTTGTCCCTAATCTATGCATCCGCGGGATGGCCCTTTTCATTTCCTCGTAGCTTTTGTCCGGTGGCTCTGTAATCTTTTGAGACCAGTTTGCCACACCGCTGCCGAAACAATTAATCTTAATTCCTGCCTGTTCAAGCTTTTCGACAATTTCATCAAATTTCCTGTCGTCAATCATGGTAAATTGCACGCCATCAATACTTCTTGCTTCAATGTATTTCCAGCCTAACTCTTTTGTAGCGCGAATCTGACCATCAATATCAGGTGCTGCTTCATCTGCAAATCCCGTAAGGTACATATTACCTCCTGTGTTTATTAAGTTTCCTTTGTATTATCAGGTAATCTTAATGATGTGTCAATATATTGAGATGCTTTAATGCTCTGCTGTGCAGAACCAAGCTCCTGTAATCTCCTTATAGATGGAATAAGACGGCTTTCAAATGAAGCAATCGTTTCATTATAATTTTTTACTGCACTTTCAAGCGATTTGCCTGTATCTCTAAGATGCTCAACAAAAACTGAAATTCTTTTATACAATTCCCTGCCGGTTTCTGCAATGGCAATAGCATTTTCTTCAATTGAATGCTGCTGCCAGCCAAACGCAATTGCCTTTAGAAGTCCAAGAAGAGTAACAGGAGTAGCAATGAGAACACGCTTTTCAATCGCATATTCAATCAGGTTTGGGTCTATCTCATAGGCAGCGCTTATTGATGCCTCATTTGGAACAAACATGATAACAACCTCAGGAGATGGATTGAATTGAGACCAATATTTTTTGTCTGCAAGATTTTCAATTGTATTCCGTACTTTTTTAGCAAATATCTTTAACTTTTCTTCTCTTTTTGACTCTTCCTCATTCATTGCCTCAAGGTATGCTAACATCGGACTTTTTGCATCAACAGGAAGCAGTCCACCATTTGGAAGGTGGATAATCATATCTGGTCTACCTTCTTCAGAACTAATCTGTTCTTCATAATCAACATACTTTGTCATTCCTGCAAGCTCCACTACCCTTCTTAACTGAATCTGCCCCCATTGTCCGCGAACCTGAGTTGTTTTTAATGCCTGATTAAGTTGAATTGTCAATGTTCTTAACTGGTTTTGTGCCTCATAGAGATGCTGAAGTTCCTTTTGCATTCCTTCATATGCACTTTCACGTTTTTTCTCAATTATGCGAATTTCTTCGTCCATCCTCCTCAAGGTTTCAGATAGTGGCTCAAAAAGTTTATGCATTTCCGCCTTCTGTGTTCCCCAATCCCCACGAAGTTGTTGAACAATCGCTTCGAGGTTCTGTCTGGCAAGTTTTAGAAATTCATCGGTATTTCCACGTAAAACCTGCGCCGCAATGGAATTAAATGCCTCCCTCAATTGTTCCTGTGCCTTTTCTGCCCAGGAAACTTTTTCTGCAAAAGCTTCCTTTTCCTTCCTGAGTTGCGTAACTTCAACAAGGAGTCTGGAATTTTCTTCTTGCAAATTCTTTAAATTTTTTTCAAGCTCTGAAATACGAATGTTTTTCTCTTCAAGAAACCTCTGGTTTTGTCTAAAAAGGAACAGATACACCACAGAAAGAATAAACAAGATAATTAAAAATACCACGCCGTTCATGAAGAGAATCTCCCTCAATTAATTATATGTCATTTCAAAAAATTTACGAAAATCAACAGCTGAGCACTTCATGCCTTTCATCTTCAAGTATTTTAAGAAAAATATTAACAATTTCTGGATTAAACTGGCTTCCACTATTTTCTTTTAACTCCTTGATTGCCTCGCTTTTTGAGAGTGGCGCTCTATACGCACGCGGAGATGTCATTGCATCAAAAGCATCGGCAACCGAAAGAATCTGAGCAAGAATATTAATTTCGTTTCCTGCCAGGCCATACGGATAACCTTTTCCATCAAATCTTTCATGATGCTGACTTATAATGTCTATCGCATCTTTTTCAAAAATCACAGGCCTGAGGATTTCTCTTCCAGCCAGAGGATGTTTTTTTATTATATTCCACTCCTCTTCAGTAAGCGTATCTGTTTTTTGTAAAATTGTTTGCTCTATACCAAGCTTTCCAATGTCATGTAAAAGAGCAACATCCCTGAGAAGATTTAACTTTTTTTCCGGAACCGACATTCTCCTTGCTATTTTTTCTGCATAAACAGCCACTCTCTCGGAATGTCCTTTTGTATATGAATCCTTTGACTCAATAATAGTGACCAAAGAACGTATGGTTCTATAAAAATAGTTCTGAAGCACTTTTCTTGACATATTAAGATTGTTAACCATCTTATTGAAGGCACGAACAATCTGGCCAAATTCATCTTCACTTTCAACAATAAGTCTGCAGTCAAGGTTACCCCGTTGAATATTCTCAATTCCAGCCAGAATACTGTGAAGTGGAACCAGAATCTGGCGCGAAACAAAAAAACCAAACAAAACAAATAGAAATACAAGAAATAGACTTACGCCGAGCATCTGTAAATAGATTAATCTGAAATTTTTATCAATCTTATACTTCAATCTGAGAAGTGCCACAGAATTCCCATCTCTATCTCTCAAAGGAACATATCCTGTCAGGTAGTTCTTTCCCTTCACAACAAACGGTACTACAAAACCCATTAAAGCGCCGGGAAAATTATTAAAAGGATATAGAGAACCCACTGACAAAATGGGTTCATCATCTATGTTTTTGTTCAATCCCGCAACCACATGCAAACCATTATCCTTTCTTTCCAATATATGAATTGAGGAAATTGACGGACTTTTATCCATACCTTCTCTGATTTTTCCTTCAAGTTTTTCAAGATTCCAAAAGTTACCCTGCATTTCGGTTTCTATCAGAATCGTCAATGCACCTGCTACACTTAACAGTTCCTCTTCCATCAATTTCTTCTGATACTTCACAAAATACCAGCCCAGGAATAAATTCCATGACACTATTACAAAAGAAACAGGTAAAATTACTGTTAAAAGTAGCTTTCTTCTGAAACTTTTCATTTTTTTCATTGTTGGTATATTCCGAAATAATAAATGTATAAAAAACTATGCTTTTGCCAATATCCTGAGAAATTTTTCTAAGAGCACCAGGTTTTCAGGTGAAATAGCAACAATTTCACAACCATAATGATAAACCGAACCACTTCTCGCCTCATTCATAACCACACACTCAGCCCTTACAAGTTCTGAAAAATGTTTGATAACCAGTCTCATTTCAATTGAATATGTTCTGCCGACCTTCAAAGGCTGGCGTGTTTCAATGCGCAACCCTGTTCTGCTGATATTTAATATGTTAATATCAATGCTTCCATGTAATAATCCTTTTTCTATCACTGTTCCGCTAAGAAAACCACACTCATAACGCCTTTCTTTTCTGCTATCAATTGCTATTGGAGAGGTTCTCACTATTGTCATTCTGCGAAGACTGGGACAGAAAATTTTACAGGTAAAATAATGCCAGGTACCTTCCCATAAGAAGAATGCGGTCCCGTTTTTACCCATCCCGCTTTCACCCATAGATTGGTCTGTCAATTCAACAAAAATCTCACCCTGTCTCCCGGTGCCAATCAATCTCGCAGTATGTTCTCGGTTCTCAACCCTGATGATAAAATCTTTTATATTTCGCAGGTCAAGTGCACACATGGCTTCATAATTACTATACCCTTTTAGCATCAATAAGTCAATGCAATGATGAATGATATTTTGGTTTATGGTATAATCATACTTTGTGAATTCGGTAAAAAATGTTTATCAATATATTCCTGAGGGTATTATCAATTTTTTTGATAATCTTTTTGGGCGTATTTGCCAGAAGAAAAAATTTTCTGTCCGATGAAGCAGCTAGCAAGATGGCACTTTGTATTACTAACTTTTTTTATCCAGCACTCATAATATCATCCATAACTTCAACATTTACAATAAAATCCCTTATATCAAACTGGATACTTCCCGCAGGAACATTTTTTATAATGCTAACAGGTTACATCACTGGAATCCTATTCACCAGATTTCTTTCCTTTGATAATCAACAAGAAAAAAACACATTTTTGTTTCAGTGTACTATAAATAATTATGTATTCCTACCACTACCTGTGGTTGCAATGTTCTTAGGAAATCCAGGAGTAGCATACCTTGTTTTTTCAAGTTTCGGGTCTGAAGTTTCTGTATGGACCATTGGTATGCTCGGACTTACAGGAAATCGGCTTGTGAAGAAAAATCTAAAAAATCTTTTAAGTGTCCCTATTTTTTCACTTATCTTTTCAATTTTCGTAATTTCAACAAGAGATCTGTTTACTTTTCATGAAATTTTAAGAAAGGGATTTCTACAGAATTTTTTCCAGAGTCTTTTCTACTCTATTGAAATACTTGGAAAAGCAACTGTTCCCCTTGCTCTTTTTCTCGCAGGCAGCAGAATTTCAACAATATCCATAAATCAATTAAAAAATATAAATCAATTCTGGATAGGTTTCTTACGGTTAATCTTTATTCCTGCTTTAGCATGCGCTGGCCTTTCTCTCTTTTCACTTCCTTATGATATTTTCCTGGTACTTGCAATTGTTGCTATAATGCCTGCCGCTATTGCAAGTATAATTATTGCTGATACGTATAAAGCAGATATTAAATTTGCATCCGCAAGTGTTCTAACCACGCATGTGGCGTCTCTTTTAACAATCCCTGCCTGGCTGACATTTTTAATGAAATAAGCCAGATTGATGGTAAAATAGTATACTACCAGGAGGCGAAATGATTCAACTAACCGGTAAAATGGTCAAGATCAGATTTAAAAAATATTTTGAAGAACAAAGATTATGGGTTTTTGTTGGAAAGGTCCTGGAATTTACAGAACACTGGATTATGGTAGAAGGTAAGGGACTGATAGTTTCCAGAGGAAAAATTACGCCTGTTGATATTGATGATGAAATCCGTACACTCATTATACCAAGGGATAATATTGCTCATATAAGAATATTGCCAGATGATTTTGATATTTCAAACATTGAAATTGAAGAACGTGGCATTCGTTATTTTGTAAGGGTTAAAGGAGGTCCACATACCAGCATCGGAGAAATTTAAGTAAAATGTTGTATCTTGCCATAGATGAAAACGGCTATGGTCCAGTGATGGGGCCACTTGTGGTAACTGGCATAACAGGCACTTCTGACATAACAGAAGGATGGCCCAATGAGATTTTTGACAGTAAAAGATTATTTAATTCTTCCAATGGATATGAAAAAATAGAAAAAATTTCCCTTTGTCTTTTTAAAATTACAAAAAAAAGGTTACCTGAAAATACATTGGAGATATTTGAAAATTTTCAACAAAATGTTGATTGTCCCCAAAAGCATTCTTCAATTTGTTTTAAAAATCTTCCAGAAATCCCTTTCTGGACATCAAAAGATAAAATTTTTGAATACTGCGAGTATTTTTCTGAGTTTTTAGATAAACGAGGAACGAAAATATTATTTCTCAAATCAGTAACATTGTGCGTGGGTGGTTTTAACAGACTATGCAAAAACGATTTAAAAAAGGATTTCATAAATTACCTTCTGTTTGAAAAAATAATTACGCACAGCGCAGAGAAATGTGAAAGTCTTTTTGTACTGGCAGGAAAAATTGGTGGAAGAAAATCATACCATAAATTTCTACAGAATGGGTTTTCCCAGTGGAAAATTTCCGAAATCATAGAAGACAGAAACACTTCAACATACCTGATGAAGAAAAATAATAATGAGATACATCTCAACTTTGTGAATAATATTGAATCAAAATCATTTCTCGGTGTACTTGCAGGCATTTATGGTAAATATGTCAGAGAATTGCTAATGATAGGTATTAACCGTTCAATGGACACCGAAGAATATATTTCGGGATATAGAGATACCAGAACAAAAAAATTCCTCGAAAAATTTAATAACATTGAATTCAATACTGATTGTCTCTTAAGAATCAAGTAAAAAGTCAAGATACCCCTGCCATTTGTTTTAAAATCATAATCCTTTTGTGAATCGGAGGATGAGTACTGAAAAGATTTGCAAAAAAGGACTCATGATTGTTAATCTTGCTATTTCTCGGGTCTGAAATAAAAAGATGGGCAGTACCTTCAGTTGCTCTGTCCACAACCTTATCGTAATGTTGCTGTATTTTTTCAAGTGCTGAAGCTAGGGCTAATGGGTTTCTTGTAAATTCTGCAGAGGAAGCATCTGCCATATACTCCCTTGCCCTTGAAACAGCCATTGCCATCAATCTTGCAACTATCGGTGCAATTACCATTAAAATCAAAATTATCAACAGGAAAAGACCTGAAGAACCTTTGCCTGATCTTTTCCTTCCGGAAGAATAAAATATATTTCTTCTTGCCCAATCCGAAAGCAAAACAATCGCTCCTGTAATCGCGGCGACCATTGTCATGGTCAGAATATCTCTATTCCTTATATGACCCATCTCATGAGCAATAACACCCTGGAGTTCCTCACGGTTCATTGTATCAAGAAGACCTGTGGTAACACAAATTGAAGAATGTTGCTGGTCTCTGCCTGTTGCAAATGCATTTGGTGATGGTTCCTCCATTACGAATGCCTGTGGCCTTGGTATGCCAGCTGCAATAGACATTTCGTTGACTATATTAACATATTGTTGTTCTTTAAAAACAGCTGTATCAGGCATCCTTGCATCTACACTTGCCAGAACCATTTTATCACCATAGTAATAAGAAATTAAACTATTTATCACGGCTACCAGAACCGCTACAATTGTCATCACAGGAAACTTATTTTTGAAATACGAGGTATCGATCAAATAACCAATAATTCCAAGCAAAATCACTGAAATTAAAATTATATTGAATGTTTTCCACCTGTTTATTCTTTGTTGCTGAAAAAAATCAATCATAGCTCAAGGTTAACCTGTGGAACCGCTTTTTCTGTTTCAGGAATTTCAAAAAAATCCCTTTTTTCAAAAGAAAACATAGAAGCAATTATATTGCCTGGAAATGTCTGAATTTTTGTATTATATATCATTACAGAATCATTATAGTGCTGTCTTGCAAATGCTATCTGATTTTCTGTTGTCGTCAATTGCTCCTGAAGATTCAAAACATTCTGATTTGCTTTAAGGTCCGGGTAATTCTCAAAAAGAGCGAACAATCTTGTTAGAAGCCCCGAAAGTTCTCCTTCTGCTTTCGCCTTATCACCAATTCCTGCTGCAGAAACAGCCCTGTTTCTTGCTTCAACAATCTTTGAAAGCGTTTCTTGCTCGTATTTCATATAACCCTTAACAGCGTTTACAAGATTCGGAATGAGGTCATGTCTTCTCTTTAACTGTGTATCAATTTGAGCCCAGGCATTATCAACCTGAATTCTTGAACGAACGATTGAATTATAAAATCCTATTATTAATAAACCAATTAAAACAAATATCGCAAAGAAAATTATTAAACCTGTCATTCATTGCTCCTTTTTGTTATTTTAGGTCCAGACATCATAGCATACAAGTTCTGACAATTCTTTCCTTTTCTTCATCTTAGGATTATCAGCAGGATATCCCACAGGCGTAAAAGCAATCGGCTCAACATCTTCTGGTAATTTCAGTATTTTTCTTGCCGCATCAGGATCAAATGCACATATCCAGCATGTTCCAAGTCCAAGTTCCGTCGCAGCAAGAATCAGATGGTCCATTGCGATGGCACAATCAATGTCAACATGGTTTTTACCATCTTTTCGCGTCCATGCAACTGATTTAATACCGCAAATAGCAATTATAACAGGTGCCTGAACAAACCAGTCAGCAGAATATATCTCCTTTAACTCATCTCTTCTCCCTTCTGTACTAATCACGATAATCTTATAAGGCTGTCTGTTTGCTGCAGAAGGTGCAACGCGAGTCGCTTCAAGGATTTTTTCAATCTTCCACTTTTCTACCGGTTCACTTTTGTAGGCCCGAACACTATACCTTTTTACGATCACTTCCTGAAATTCCATGCTCCCTCCTTTAATCTCTTTCTCTTGCTATCCCTCTTTCAGAACATTCAATAAACCTTATAAGGTCCATAATTTCAGGTATTTCAGATAATTCTGAAGATCTTAACTCATCAATTGCCTGTTGAAGAGTTAAATTTCTGCGAAATATTATTCTGTATGTTTCTTCAAGAGCGGTGATTACATCTCTTGAGAAATTTCGCCTCTTTAAGCCAATTACATTTATCCCATGTGGTCTGGCAGGATGTCCATCTGCGATAATAAATGGAATGATATCTTTTGTTATTTTTGAACAACCGCCTGTAATTGAATGTTTGCCTACTCTTGAAAACTGATGGATTCCGACAAGCCCTCCAATGATAGCATAGTCATCTATGAAAACATGTCCTGCTATTGTAGCAGCATTTGCAATAATGCAATTGTTGCCTATAACACAATTATGAGCAACATGAACATAAGCCATAAGAAGATTGTTATTTCCAATAACCGTGGACTGGTTCTCTCCAGTAGCACTATTGATTGTCACAAATTCTCTTATGGTATTATTATTTCCGATTTTAACGAAGGAAACTTCTCCCTTATACTTTAAATCCTGGGGCGGATTTCCGATAGCAGCACCTGTAAATATTCTACAATTATCTCCAATTTCAACATTCCCTGTTATATGTACCATCGGCCCTATGGTACAATTATTTCCAATTCTTGCCCTGCCCTCAATAACAGCAAATGGACCCACACTGGTAGTGGTACCAATGTCTGCATTCCTGTCTACTTGTGCTGAAGAATGTATGAAAGGCATGTTAATCAACCATCCACAAGTGCAAACATCAGGGTCGCCTCGCAGGCAATTTTATCATCCACATATGCCTTTCCCTGAACCTGTCCAACCCTGCTTTTTAACCGGCTTACTTCTACTTTCAAAATCAATTGATCACCTGGTCTAACTGCACGACGAAACTTTGCCTGCTCTATACTCATAAAAAAGGCGAGTTTTCCCTGGTTTTCTTTTTTACTCAGCATCAAAACACCTGCAACCTGTGCGATGGCTTCAACAATCAAAACGCCCGGCATAACGGGCCTGCCCGGGAAATGTCCTTGAAAGAACCACTCATTTGCTGATACATTCTTGATCCCTATTACTCGCTTATCTTCCTCAAGCTCAATAATCCTGTCGACAAGAAGGAAAGGAAATCTGTGAGGAATTATTTTTTCAATATCCTCTATTTCAAGAACAGGTTTTCTTTTCTCGATTAACCCATCCGAATATACTGCACTTACCTTATCTTTGTGCAATAAATTTTTCAAGGTTCTTACCAGTTTTGTATTAATGGCGTGTCCACTTCTTATTCCTATGATGTGTGCCTTAAGAAACATTCCAAGGAGAGCAAGGTCTCCGATGAGATCGCAGATTTTATGTCTTACAGGTTCATTAGGAAATCTGAAACTATTTCTGATAACCCCGTTTTCTCCAATCACTACTGTGTTATTATAATCAGAACCCTTACCCAGACCAATCATTTTCAATTTTTCGATCTCCTCTTCGAGGCAGAATGTCCTTGCAGGTGCAATTTCGTTTGCATAAGTTTCTGGTGTAATATCAAAAGAGGCATACTGTGATTTAATCAATGAATTAGGATAGTCAAGTGTGTATGATATCTTAAGCGTGTCAGAAGGAAGAGCAACTATATGTGAAGAGTTTTCCGAAATATAAATTGGCTCTTTTACCCTATAAAAATTCTTTATTTCTTTCTGTTCAACAAGGCCTGCTTCCAGAAATTTATTAACAAAAATCTGTGCGCTGCCATCCAGACCAGGACATTCACCACCTTTCATTTCAACAATCAGATTATCAATGCCCAATCCGTATATAGCTGACATTAAATGTTCAATGGTATGAATATGAACATTTCCATTTGATATGGAAGAACGCCTCGGGTATTTCTCTACATCAAGTAAAAAATTAATATCTGCCTTTATAACAGGGTTTTGTGGCATATCCTTACGTATAAAAATAATACCGGTATTGGGAGGGGCTGGATTTACAGTGAGGGATACTTTTTCTCCGGTGTGAAGACCTATTCCTTCTATTGAAAACGGATGCTCAATTGTCTTCTGATTCATTTTTAAATCTTTGCATTTTCTTTTCTAATTGGGCTATCCGCTTCTCAAGATCCTTTATCTTCTCAAAAATTTCCGGTGACCTTCTGAGATAAGCGGCACACTTCATGTCTTCCCATTTTTCTCTTGCAGGAAAACCTGAAACATTGGCATTTGGAGGCACATTTTTTGTAACACCCGCTTTCCCACCGATAATTGCATTGTCCCCTACTTCAATATGTCCGATAAGACCTGCCTGTCCTGCAATGATTACATTTTTTCCAATCCTGGTACTTCCTGAAATACCAACCTGAGCAACTATGATTGTATTGTCACCGATGATAACATTGTGAGCAATCTGAACAAGATTGTCTATTTTTACACCATTGCCGATATATGTCTTTTCAAATCTTGCACGGTCAATTGTAACATTTGACCCAATTTCAACATCATCTCCTATCTCCACTGTACCTATCTGTGGAATCTTGTGATGAACACCCTTCACAGTAGCAAAACCAAATCCATCACCACCAATAACAGTTCCTGAATGAATATTGACGCGATTTCCTATTGTAATCCTTTCCCTGATAATGACATGTGGATAGATAAAACAATCACTTCCAATTCTTGTATAATGCCCGATATATCCGCATGCGCCAACCACGGTCCTATCACCAATTGTTACATCATCTTCAATCACAGTATATGGTTGTATAGAAACATCTTTTCCGAGTTTCACATTCTTTCCTATTACAGCAGTTGGGTGAATGCCTGGTTTGAATTTTATTGGTTCAGGTCCTATCAGTGCTATTATCCGTGAGAAAGCAAGAGAAGGATTTTCTACCTTGATAAGGGTAAGCCCAGAATTGACAGAATAGTGATTATTCTGAGAAACAATCGCTGCACTCGCCTGGGTTGACTTTAAAAGAACCAGATATTTTGGATTGGCAACGAATGTAATTGAACCTTTTTTTGCCTCCTTTATTCCTGACACATCTGTAATGATTGTTTCGGGATCCCCGATAATCTCTCCGCCCACCAATCGGGCGATTTCTTTAACAGTCATTTTAAACATTTCCTTTACTTTTTCTCTTTGTTTAGAAAATTTATAACCTGCTGGGTTATATCGCTTCCTTCAGGTCCATAAAAGACAGCCTGTGAATTTAATATAAAATCATATTTCTCTTTAATTGCAAAATCCTTTATAGCATCCTGAATTTCCTTTAGGCGCGCTTCAATTAACTGATTTTTCTTTTCTTCAAGTTTTTGATTGGCAGAACCAACAAAATTATAAAATTCCTGCTGTAATTTCTGAATTTCCTCTTCACTTTTCTTTTTCTCTTCCGGCTTCAATACATCTTTTTGCTTTTCATATAATTCCTGAGCCTTCCTCAGTTCCTCCTGTTTCTTCACTATTTCTTTTTGCTGGTTTTCTCTTTCCTTATCAAACTCATCCCTGCTTTCAGCTGTCTTTTTGTATTGATCAAAAACCATTTCAATATTTACATAACCAACTTTCAATGTTTTTGGTACATCTTTTGCAACCGGCGTGGCTGAAAAGACATAACCGTTTACAATCAAAACACATAAAATCAGCACACTATACTTCAAAAAAAATTTCATATCATCTCCTTTTTTTAAAACCCAAGTGTAAAACCTATATGCAGTCTGCCCTTATCCTGCCAGGGATCCGGATTTATTGCCCAACCATAATCTACTTGAATAGGTACTGGCATTATAGGAACTTTTATTCTCAATCCTATTCCGGCAGATTGTTTTAAATTTCCAAAATCAAAATCCTCTAACCAGACATTACCTGCGTCAAAAAAAAGAACTCCCCATATTATCTCATTTTCTCCTGATAAAGGATACATCATTTCTAAATTTTGTGCAAATATTGATTTCCCACCAAGAAAATGTTTGCCATCTATACTTCTCGGTCCGAGCTCTCTTTCTTTATAACCCCTTACCGTACCTATGCCTCCACCAAAAAATCTCTCGTACAAAGGTACGTCCTTTCTTGATCCAAAACTATCAATATTTCCAACATAGGTTTTGCTATGGAAAACCCATTTACCAAAACTTTTATAATAGTCATTTGTGAAGGTTGCCTTCCAGTACTCAATATCACTTGCCAGAATACCGCCAGCATATTCAAGTGTCAATTCAGCTAAATCTCCTTCTTTTGGCATGATTCTTCTGTCGAGATCTTGAAAAGCTAATGTTGTAGAAATGCTGTTTATCCTTTTCCTTCCAGCTTGATTTTGAAATTCAGGAATTTTAATCTCAGAAAGTTTTACACTATCAGACATGACTTTAAAACCCAGTGAAAAATTTTCCCATCTTTTCCCAATTCTCACATCAAATCCATTATGCTTTTCAGAGTAAACATCCCATGCTTTTTCAGTAATGAAAATATCGGGACCAAAGGAAATCGGTCTATCAAAAAGATATGGTTCTGTAAAGCTTAAAATGAAGTGCTTTGTGATCCCCCCGAACATTGCCTCAAGTTTGATGTTTTGACCCGCCCCCCTGAAATATGGGGGATTGGAAATATCAAAATTTCTCTGTTCAATACTTATAAATCCAACACTTTTTTCAATGGAACTATAACCACCACCAAAAGTAAAAAAACCGGTCCTTTCTTTTTCCTTTACAATCACATTCAAATCTACAAATCTTTCATCATCAGTCAGTTCAGGGCGAATATCAATTTCCTCAAAATATTGAAGATCAGCAAGATTATTAAAACTTTTCCTTATCTTTGCACCTGAAAACGTATCTCCGGGATGTATCACCATCTCCCGACGTATTACCTTGTCTTTTGTGACAGTATTACCCTTTATGTTTATTTCATTGATGGAAACCTGCTGACGAGGATTAATCATGATTTTATAATTTATGCTTGAGTCCCTGATTTCAGGAATTGGAAGAATCTCCGGATTGATATACCCTTCGTCTGTGTATAACCTTGATAAATTCAGAAGTGTTCTATCCATCTTTGTTTGGGAATACACTTCTCCCTCACGATATTCAACCATCTTTTTGAGTTTTTCTGGTTTAAAAATTAAATTCCCTGAAAACTCTGTAACACCAAAATGATATTTGCTGCCTTCGTCAATTTTAATAATTATGGTAACCCATTCATCCTTAATTGAAATATCCCTGTCAACCTTACACTCAGGATAACCATTATCATTATAAAACTGTTTGATTTTTTCAATATCATCTTCGAGAATATCCGGTCTAAAGTTTCCCCTTATAAATGGCATTCTTCTCTGCTTAATCTTCATC
>JAOAAW010000121.1 GCA_026418655.1 bacterium
GCATCATTCAATATACGACACTGAACAGTTACGGGATGAACTGGTAAAAATTGTTCTTGGTGTATGGGACCATATCAAGAATAGATGTCCTGACAAAAAAAGAGCTGAAAACTGGGCTTTAGAATGGATTCAGTTTTTACCTGCAAAAAGGGAAAGCAGGAGATTTCTTGGTGAACATATTCTGACACAAAATGACATAGAATCAGAAGGTAAATTTCCGGATATTGTTGCTTACGGTGGCTGGGCTATGGATGATCATCATCCTGCAGGGTTTTATTCAGCCAGACTCAAGGTGCCGTCAACAATTTTTCATCCATCGCCATCTCCGTATGGAATACCATACAGATGTCTCTACTCAAAAAATATAAAAAATTTGATGTTTGCAGGAAGAAACGCAAGTTGTACACATATTGCAATGAGTTCAACAAGGGTCATGGGTACTGGCTGCAGCATGGGTCAGGCGATCGGCACAGCAGCAGCAATGGCAATTAAAAAAGGCATTTTGCCTAAAGATATTTTGAGTCACATTGGACTTTTACAGCAGACGCTTCTCTATGATGATGCATATATTCCATGGATAAAACAAAAAATGCCACAGATAACACTTTTAGCACACCTTTCTGCTTCAACCGGTAATCCTGAGCCTGTAAGGGATGGTATCAATAGACCTGTGGGTGAAGATACACATTGCTGGAAATGCAGAAAAGGCGATTGGATCGCATATTCGTTCAATCAGGAAATTTTTGTAAAGAAGGTTACGATTATTGTTGATAGTGGTATGGACAAGCTTATAGCAATGAGCCATCTACAAAAAGATGACCAGCTTACCCATCTACCTGAAACAATGCCGAAAACATTCAGAATAGAGATATACCAAAATGGCGAATGGAAAATGCTTTACAGAATAGCCAACAATAATAAGAGAATCGTAAGGTGCCAGATTAATCAAAACATTAAAGGAATCAGATTTGTACTTGAAGAAACCTATGGCTCAGATAATTCCTGTTTATACGCTTTTTACTGTGAGTAAATTTTATGGACCTATACTCATCCTTAAAATTAGTATTACATCACTGATATCAACAACCCCATCACTATTCATATCACAGGATTGTAAATCTTTTGTGTCAATTTCTATAGCCATTCTCAAACACAATATCACATCTGAAATATCAACGATTCTGTCTGTGTTTGGATCTCCTTTTGCTGCATGTTCAAGATTGATGAATAAACTGGTCAATTGTTCTTCAACAACTTCAATGTTTTCTATCTTCTGTTCATAATGATAGGGTACGCTGAATTTCACATTGTACCTGCCAGGAAGAAGCAATCTGAAAAATCGTCCGGTTTGTGATTCTGAAAAGACAAAGGAGTTATCGTAGTCCCTCTCGGGTATTTCAATCTTGGCTTTTATTGGTATTGTGTCCTGACATGAAATAATGCCACATATTCCGGTGAGGGATTGTTTAACAAAATCAGTGATTGCCTGTCTGTTGTATGTCCAGTATAAAAATGGATCTTGCGGGAGATTGTCCTGGCTGATTTCAATTGTGACTTCCCGGCAGTGCTGGAAATAGTTCATGTAGTCCTGTCTTCCACCAGCAATCGGATACCAGGCATAACCATTTGTAATACCATTATCAAAATCATCGAAATAACCGGGTGGAGAATTTTGATGAACTGTGTTTGCATAACTTCTGCTTATATAAACAAACCAGTCATTGTCAGGATGCAATCTTTCCCATGTGTCCCACGGGTAATTGACAGCCTCAACACCTGAATGAAAGTTGACAGAAAGAACAGGTATTGTATTTATGGCAAAATCCATCATTGCTATTGTTTCTGGTTGCCATGGTTTCCCATCAGGATGCAACCCTTCTTCAGGGTCAGGAAAATTGCGGTTTAAGTCAACGCCATTTGCGTTATATCTTCTTGCGCCAAAAACAGTATCATCACCTGCCCAGTAAGTGCCATCGGGATTTGCAAGCGGGTTTATCCATATTTCACAATTATTTACAATACGAGTAATATCTGAATTTATTCCGTACTGGCTCAAAAGATAATCAATAAGATAAAGCATCATCACATAGCCGCAGGGTTCATTGCCATGTATTGTGGAAGTAAGAAAAACTTTTGGTTTGAAAAATATATCGGTAAGCCCTGAAATTTTTGCACATAAAATTTTTCTTCCTTTAACAGTTGTGCCTATTTCATAAATCTGGCATATATCAGGTTTGAGTGATTGAAATTGGTTCATCATTTCAATATATTCGTTATAAGAGGGATACCGGCTGCCGGATGTTAAAGTTAAGGAAAATTTCAGGGCAGGGTTAATATTTACAGCATAACCGGGATGCTCAAGAATTTCATAGTCAATCTTGAACAAAAGGAATTTTTTAAATTCCTCTTCGTTTGCGTATGCATAAATCCAGCCGTCCTTTATTTTCGCAATTGAAACAACTCTTGATATTTCGTTCAGAGAAAACACAGAAGAAGATTGAAACCTGAAATAAACTTCGCCCATAACCCTGAAATAATCATTAGGTTTAATAACTTCTCCAGAGATAACATTAAGAAGGATAAATAATGATAGAAGGCATAATTTTTTCATACACTTTTTTGTAAAAATATCCTGAAAATTTTATCTTTCCCAGAATAAATCTTTTGTTGGAAAATTTGCGTCTGCTGTGAGATTTACCTTGAGTCGCCGCAATCCAATTTCATCCCCGGGAGAAGGAATACTGCTCAGATGAACATCACAGCCCTGTAAGTACTTAAGTTTTTCCATACAGGCCTCAGCGACCGGATTGTTTGTTGCAGAAATACTCAAAGCAATTAATGTTTCTTCAAGGTCCATAACTTCGTGCTTCAATTCAAGATACTCTCGTTTCAGTGTTTTTATATGTTCAATAATACTGGAAGAAAGCAGATGTATCTTATCCGGAATCCCTGCCATATATTTGATTGCATTCAGTATCATGCTTGATGGCGCTGTCATCAAAGAAGAATTATGTCCTGTGATAATTGTTCCGTCAGACAGTTGAATTGCAGAACCACAGACACTATTCAAACCTTCACAATTTTTTTCTCTCGCCCTTTCTGCTGCTTGGCGTGCAGGTATTACAACTGTTCTATCTTCAGGTTTCAGATTAAGTTCTTCCATCAGAAGTATGATCCGTTCAAGTGTTTGTTGTTTTTCCAATCCAAGTATGTATTCATAGTTATATCTGAAATATCTTCTTATTATTTCCTGTTTTGCTGCTTCTCTGACTATTTCATCATCAACAATGGCAAATCCTACTCTGTTGACACCCATATCAGTTGGAGATTTATATGGCAGTTCATCAGTCATGATTTTCTTTAAAATTCTCTGTAAAACAGGAAATATTTCAATATCACGATTATAGTTAACAGCGCTGACTCCGTAAGCGTTGAGATGATAAGGGTCAATCATATTAACATCTTCAAGATCAGCTGTTGCAGCTTCATACGCAACATTGACAGGGTGTTTGAGTGGCAGGTTCCAGATAGGAAATGTTTCAAACTTTGCATATCCTGATTGCAGTCCTTTCTTATAATCATGATAGAGTTGTGATAAACATGTCGCAAGCTTTCCACTACCGGGACCCGGACCAGTAACAACGACCACAGGTTTTTCAGTTTCAATATATGGATTTTTTCCGTAGCCTTCCTCGCTCACAATTGTATTTACATCTGTGGGGTATCCCTTTGTGGCGTAGTGAAGATAAACTTTGATACCTCTGTGTTCAAGTTTATTCTTGAAACCAATGACAGGAGTTTGATTCTCAAAACGGGTAATCACAACCGCTTTTATATCAAGTCCATATTCCCTTAAGCTGTCAATCAATTTGAGTGCATCTGCATCGTATGTAATGCCAAAATCACCCCTGATTCTTCCCCTTGCGATGTCTCCTGAATAAATACATAAAAGAATGTCTATTTTGTCCTTGAGTTGCTGCAATAGTTTTATTTTTATATTATGGTCATATCCTGGAAGAACCCTTGCAGCGTGGTAGTCATAAAGAAGTTTTCCACCAAATTCAAGATAGAGTTTGCCATTGAATAGATTGATTCTTTTCAGTATTTCCTCGCTTTGTTCTTTCAGATATTTCTCATTATCAAAACCTACACCAAACACTAGCAATCCTCCTCAAACTTTTTTTAATTTTATCACAAAAGGGTTTTGTACTATACGACTATACTAGATTTGCCTGTAATAAATTTTCAAAACACATGTAAGAAATCGCATTAGCTTTGTGAACAGACGGGATGGAATTAAGAGATTAAAGCAACCAGTTCCATTCTGTATTGTTCATTTTGTAAGGAATAAGTCATGCAGATGAAATGTAATTGTGGCTATTTTTTGCTAAATAGTATTTATTTCCGAAGCAAAACCACCAGTTGTAACCATTTCGATGACAAGTTGTATTGACCACGAAAATAGTACATCTATAAGGAAAGTGTAAAAAATTTTGTTTTGCTGCAGGCTTTAACTAATCAAGGAAATAGATTGATATACCGAGTTTCCAATTACAATAACATGCAGCAAGACAACAGCCATTAAAAAATTATTGTTAAAGATCATCGGAATGTCCATATTTCAGCAAAAGGAAGGAATCGAGAAATATAATAAAAAAGTGGGAAACCTCAATTTTTTAGCATTTCTTTCGTAATGGACCCGGCCGGATTCGAACCAGCAACCAACGGATTATGAGTCCGCTGCTCTGCCCTTGAGCTACGGGTCCGAAACTTTGATTTTTTTCATATTTAGTTTATCATCTTTTGAAAGAATTTCAAAAGGAGGAATCTCTCCGCCAGGTAAATTTGAAATTGAAAGTATATCCTATTATGATAGTCGCTAAAAATGGCGAAAAAATTCAATATCCTGATAATTTTGACTGACCAGCAAAGCTCTGGTATGATGAGTTGCGCAGGGAATAATTATCTTAAAACACCCGCAATGGATTATCTCGCAGGTCGAGGCATTTCTTTTTACCATGCATACTGTACAAATCCTGTTTGCGTTCCTTCCCGTTTCAGTTTGCTGACAGGCCATATGCCTGGAGAGATTGGTCTGGTGAACAATTTTGTGAAGGATTCTCAAACCCAGTGGCAAATTGTGAAAAATAAGGCACTCGGCCATATTTTACGTAGTGCCGGCTATGAAACATTTTATGGTGGAAAACTCCACCTGCCAGGACTTATTCCAGAAGATGCTGGTTTTATCAACATCTGCAATGATGAGAGATATTCTTTCTGATACCTGTGTAGAATTTATTAAAAGTAGACTGCATACAGAAACACCTTTCTGTTTATTTGTTTCCTTTATCAACCCGCACGACATCTGTTATATGGCGATCAGGGATTTTATGGAGACACAGCAAGAGAAAGCCCTTATTGAAAGGGCTAAAGTTGAACTTGAAACTCTTGATATGGCTATGAAAAAACCTGATGGTTTATCAGATGATGAGTTCAAGGCCGTCCATTTCGGATGAAGGCAAGAAAAAAATGGAATGAAAAAAAATGGAGACACCACAGATGGGCATATGCGAGATTGACAGAAATGGTTGATTCCCAGATATCCCGAATTCTTGAAGAACTTGATAGTACAAAAATGTGGGAGAATACACTGGTAATTTTACTTCTGACCATGGAGATATGGATTCTTCTCACAGAATGGAACATAAATCAACCCTCTATCAGGAGGCAATCAAGATACCGTTCATCATTTGCTCACCAGACATTTCAGAACCAGGTCAGAGTGATGATACTCATTTGATTTCAAATGGCCTTGATATTTTGCCAACAATTTGTGATTACTCAGCATTAAGCGTTTCCGGATTGAAAGGTTTTTCATTGAAACCGATTATTGAAGACAGGAAAAATATCGTATGGCGTGATTATTTGGGAGTTGAAAGTGCTGTTGGAAGGGCAATAATTACAGAAAGGTATAAATATGCTGTGTATGATTTAGGAAAGAAAGAAATCCAGCTAATGAATCTCAAAAACAACCCTGGGGAAATGAAATCGTCTGATAAAAAGGTTTCAGGTTTGCAGGAAAAATTTCAAGAATTTTTTGGCACAGAAGAAAGAGATGTTCCATTGCTTCTTGATTCACTTATTTATGCCTGATTGATGGATTATACCTTTTTTGACAGGGATAAAATTATAGTTAAAATTATTGTATCCATTCTTTTCTATAATCTTTCAAGGGGGAAAAATGAAAGTACGCATTGAGAACAAAAAGAGGAAGTGGCTTGCAGGACCATACATTATTGATTTTGACGGAAATGAAAATGTAATTTGCGTTCTCAATGGTAGAGAAATTCCATCTCAACTGGACATAAAAAATAAAAAGATTGTTGTTCTTTTACCTGACATTGAACAGAATGAATCTGTGGAGATTGAAATAAAGCAGGCAAGCATTCAGGATTCACAGGTCAAATTGATAAATAAGCCGGAAAAAGGTGTTGTTGATATTACGATAGGTGAAGAGTATTTCTCAACCTATCATTACGGCAGTCATGTTGTAAGGCCATATTTAAATCCTCTGATAACGGTTCAGCGAAAATCAGTACTCAGACCGCCTGTACCTGAAGATAATCCAGAAAAACTTGATCATGTTCATCACAGGGGTGTATGGGTTGCCCATGGAGATATTAATGGTGTTGATAACTGGAGTGAAATAAGAGACCATGGATGGACAGTTCATCAGGATTTTGTAGAAATTCTCAATGGACCTGTTTTTGGAAGATTGCATGCAAAAAGTTACTGGATGGATAATTCAAAAACAAGAAAAATCTGCGAAGAAGAAAGAATTATAACAATTTATAATATGCCTGCTTCTGCAAGAATTATTGATCATGTGACAGTACTGAAGGCAACTGAAGGAGAACTTGTTTTTAGAGATACAAAAGAATCAGGTCTTTTAAGCGTAAGGGTAATGCCTTCAATGCAGGCAGATAACCAGGGTGCGTTTGAAAATGCTATCGGTGGAAAAAATGAGGATGAATGCTGGGGCAAAAGGGCGCAATGGTGCGACTATTATGGACCTGTTGACGGTGTGGTTGTGGGTGTATCGGTTTTTGATTACCCTACAAATCTCAGATACCCCACATGGTGGCATATCAGAAATTATGGACTTTTTAGCGCAAACTTTTTTGGTCTGAGCGAATTTACTGGTGATAAAAAGATTTCAGGAACATATATACTTCCAGCCTATCAGGAAATGAGACTTTTTTACAGAATATATGTTCACGAGGGTGACACTAAGCAGGCAGATGTTTCTTTAAGATATCTCAATTTGCTTTATCCACCGTCAATTTCAAAAACATAATATGAAGAAATATGTGATAGGTATTGATCTTGGAACAACAGGTGTCAAAAGTGTTCTTGTAGATGAAAAAGGCCGGGTTGTTTCTTCCTGTGTTGAAGAATACCCTCTTATAACGCCAAAACCCGGTTGGGCTCAGCAGGATCCTGAAGCATGGTGGCAGGCAACAGTAAGGGCTCTCAATTCACTTACAAGAAAAATCAATCCTTCTTCCATTTCAGGTATTGGTCTTACGGGACAGATGCATGGGTCTGTTTTTCTTGATGAAGACAGAAATGTTTTATATCCGGCAATTTTGTGGTGTGATCAGAGAACTGCTGAAGAATGCCAGCAGATTAATAAGAAAGTCGGTGAAGAAAAAATTTTTGACATTACCTGTAATCCTGTTCTCACTGGATTTCAGGCTCCCAAGATACTCTGGTTGAAAAACAATCATCCAGAAATTTATAAAAGGATAAAAAAAGTTTTGCTGCCCAAGGACTATATAAGGTTTCGGCTCACCGGAGAGTTTGCCACAGATGTTTCGGATGCTTCAGGAACCAGTTTATTTGATGTCAGGAAAAGAAACTGGTCACAGGAGATACTTGATGCACTTGAGATACCTGTTGATTGGCTGCCTTCCTCTTTTGAATCTGTTGAGATAACAGCAAAAACATCATCTGAAATACAGAATTTAACAGGTATTCCTGCTGGTGTTCCTGTTGCTGCAGGAGCAGGAGACCAGGCTGCAGGTGCCATAGGAACAGGCATCACAAAAGAAAAACTCATTTCAATATCTCTTGGAACAAGTGGTGTTGTCTTTGCTTTTTCTGATAAGGTTTTTGTTGACCCAAAAGGAAGGCTTCATACATTTTGCCATGCCGTACCTGGGAAATGGCATCTGATGGGTGTGATGCTATCTGCCGGAGGTTCTTTTAGATGGTTCAGGGATGTTCTTGGTGAAAAAGAAAAGGAAGAGGCAAAAATAAAAGGAAAAGATCCTTATGAGATTCTTGTATCTCTGGCTGAGAAAGCACCAATGGGTTGTGATGGTGTGGTTTTCCTTCCTTATATTGCGGGTGAAAGATGTCCATATCCTGATCCGAATGCAAAAGGAGTATTTTTCGGGATTTCATTGAAAACAAAAAAATCTGACCTTATAAGGGCTGTTCTTGAAGGTGTCAGTTTTGGGCTCAGGGATAGCGTTGAGATAATGAAGGAAATAGGATTGCCTTTTGGCGGGCATTGCAGGGTTTCAGGCGGTGGTGCAAGAAGTGCTTTCTGGACAAAATTGCTTGCTGACATTATCGGTGAAAAAATGGTGAGACTTGTTTCAGAGGAAGGTCCTGCGTACGGAGCAGCGCTTCTTGCGGGTTCAGGTACAAAAATGTTCCCTGATATTGGAAAAACCTGCGAAATGTTTATTGAAATAAAGGATGAATTTATACCTGATCCAGAGAATTACAAATTTTATACGGAATTGTATGAAATTTATAAAGGTCTCTACAAACAACTGAAAAATTCGTTTGACTTAATTGCTGAATTGCCTTAGAATACATTATCAAAATTATCATTATGGAGGTTAAATGGAAGGAAATCTTTTAATCGCTGTCGGAAGGAGAAAGACATCAAGGGCTATTGTGAAAATGTCTGAGGGTGAGGGCAAGATTCTAATCAATGGCAGACCACTTGAAATGTATTTTCCGCTTATCACCCAGCAACAGGAGGTTATAAAACCATTGAAGGTTACTGAAACTAATGGAAAGTTCAATATTGAGGTAAAAAGTTTGGGAGGCGGTATTTCAGGTCAGGTCGATGCGATCAAACTTGGAATAGCCCGGGCTCTTGTTAAGTATAATCCGGATTTTACTTCAAAATTGAGAGAGTTTTCCCTTCTTACCAGAGATCCGCGAATGAAGGAGCGGAAAAAATACGGACAGAAGGGCGCCAGAAAACGCTTCCAGTGGACAAAACGTTAAATTGTTTTTTCCTTTCAGATGAAAAACAAAAAACTGAGAGTAGCGATCTTTGGAATTTCAGGATACGCAGGTAGAAAACTTCTTGAGATTTTACTTTTGCATCCATATGTTGAGGTAGTTGCAGGATTTGTTGCACCTGATGAACCTGATTTATCCATATCGCAGATGTATCCAAAGGTTGCAAAAACAATTGATCTGTATTGTACAAATAAAGTTGATTGGGGAATTGTAGAAAAAAATTGTGATATTGTCTTTCTTGCACTTCCACATGTTGTTTCCATGTCTTTTGTCCCAAAAATTTTGTCTTATGGCAAAAGAGTGATTGATTTAAGTGCTGATTATAGATTTTCTGATGTGAATCTATATGAAAAATGGTATCAGAAACATACATCACCAGAATTGCTTGAAAAAGCGGTGTACGGATTGCCTGAACTATATCGTGAAGAAATAAAAGGTGCTCAGCTTATTGCAAATCCAGGTTGTTATCCCACATCTGCAATCCTTGGATTATTGCCTGCCGCGAAAAAAAATATTATAAAAGGCAGGATAATTGTAAATTCATTAAGCGGTTTTACCGGCGCAGGAAGAAAGCCGGATGTGTCACTGCTTTTTGCTGAAGGAAATGAAAATAGCCGGGCATATAAGATCGGACAACACCGGCATCAGCCAGAGATTCAGCATATTCTTGAAAAGGTAGGCTGCCTCCCTGAAGTGACCTTTGTGCCACATCTTATTCCTGTTAATTGCGGTATTCTTACAACGATGTATGTTGAACTTGCACAGGATATTGATGAAAAATCTCTTCAGAACATGTACATTGATTTTTACAGAAACGAGCCCTTTGTAAGGGTTATGGATTATGGCTGTTCACCTGAAATAAAAAATGTGGCAGGGACAAACTTCTGCGACATAGGAATAAAAAAAATAGATAAAAATTTCTTATGTGTTGTCAGCGCCATTGATAATCTTGTAAAGGGCGCATCAGGTCAGGCAGTTCAGAACATGAATATCATGATGGGTTTTGAAGAAACCATTCCTTTCTATTCAAATGAAACTTGTGTTTCTTGACCGTGACGGAGTAATTTCAATTTTCACACCGGATGACTACATAAAAAACTGGAATGAATTTCAGTTTTTACCAGATGCTATTGAAGGTTTGCAGATGCTTGTAAAAAATGGTTTCAATATTGTTATTATTTCTAATCAGGCAGGAGTTGGAAGAAAAGTATTTACACAGCAGGATTTATGGGATGTCACAAACAGAATGCAGGAAGAACTGAGAAAAAATGGCATTGAACTTTTTAAAGTTTATTATTGTTTACACACTCCTGAAGACAATTGCAATTGCAGAAAACCAAAAACCGGGATGATAGAACAGTTTATATCAGAATATGGCGATTTTGACAGAAGTAAAACTTTTTTTGTTGGCGATAGCGATGTGGATATTGAGGTTGGCGCAAAATCAGGGATGAAAACAATTCTTGTTCTTTCAGGTAAAACAAAGTCCATTGAAGAAACTGAAAAATGGAACTATAAACCTGATTTTATTGTTGCAGATCTTAAAGAGGCAGCAAAGATTATTGTAAACAGGTCAAAACAAAATGGAGGTAAAAATGAGCAAGATAAAAGTTGTTGTGTGGAATGAATTCAGGCACGAAAAGCATGAAGAGAGAATAAAAAAAATTTATCCTGAAGGTATGCACGCTGTAATAGCAAAGCACTTGAACGCACAGGGTGATATAAAAGCGACTCTGGCATGTCTGGATGATGTTGAACATGGATTGACCCAGGATGTTGTTGATAGTACCGATGTTTTGATATGGTGGGGACATGGTTATCACCATGAGGTGAAAGATGAAATAGTCGCAAGGGTTCAAAAAAGAGTTCTGGAAGGTATGGGTATCATATGTCTTCATTCTGCCCATTTTTCAAAGATTTTCAGAACACTGATGGGAACATCCTGTGTTCTAAACTGGAGGGATGGTGGAAAAGAAAGGATATGGACAATTGAACCATCTCATCCGATAGCACAGGGATTACCAGAGTATTTTGAACTTCCTGAAACCGAGATGTATGGAGAAAGATTTGATATTCCTGTGCCTGAAAAGATAATTTTTATTTCATGGTATCCGGGTGGTGAGGTTTTCAGAAGTGGCTGTGTCTGGGAGCGTGGTCATGGCAGGATTTTCTATTTTTCACCTGGGCATGAGACATTTCCTATCTATTACGATGAAAACATCCTGAAAGTTATTACAAACGCTGTGAGATGGGCAGCACCAAGAATTATTAAACAACAGGAATGTAAAAACGTGCCGCCTATTGAAAAATGATTGCCAGTAGGTTTAGATAGTTAGATACGCGAATATTTTATAGATAAGTTTTGCAGCAAGAAATGATGAAGCGCAGTAATGATGGGATGGAGCAAGTTCTACAAGGTCAGCTCCAACAACGGTGTGGTTTTGAATAAAAGTTTTCAAAAATCCAGTAATTTCATACCAGGTTAATCCTCCTGGTTCAGGAGTTCCAGTATCTGGAACAATAGATGGATCAAAACAATCAATGTCAATGCTAATATAATAGTTTCCTTCAGGAAGAGCGCTTGCTTTATCAATCAAATCCTGGTTTCTGCATTTGTAAGCAAAATTTATACAAACATTTTTCAGGTTTTGCAAATCCTCAGATTCTTCTTTACTCATACTTCTTATTCCAAAACTAAAAATTTCACATCCGATTTCAGATACCCTTCTCATGACACTTGCGTGACTTGATTTGCTTCCTTCGTATTCAACTCTTAAATCAGCATGGGCATCAAAATGAATAATCTTCAGGTCAGGATATTTCTTGTGATATTCATTGATAACAGGAAAACTGATTGAATGTTCGCCGCCAAGTGTAAAGAGAAACTTATCCTTTTTAATTATTTTTCCTGCATATTTTCCTATCTTTTTCATCATCTTCGCAGCAGAATCAATTTCCTGAACAATTTCAGGCAGGGTAATGATGCCACTTTTCCATGGTTCTGAATTTGTTTCTTCATCATATAGTTCCATAAATCTTGAGGAAAATATTATTGATTCAGGCCCAAATCTTGTACCGGGTTTAAATGACACTGTGGCTTCATAGGGTACCGGCAGTATAACAAATTTTGCTCTGTTTAACGGTACGGGTTGTATTCCGCCAAATGTATATGGAAGTGCTTCATTCATTGGTATCAGAGGATAAATACAGCAGCAGCAATGACTGTTGTCCACAACCCATTTTTATCGCCTATTGCTGACTGTGTGATATTGGTTGTTTTAATAATCTGATTGGACATACGCCATATCTGTTTTTTTTCATCGTAAGATGAGTTGGGATCAAATTCAAGTCCTAAAATTGTTGCAAGCATCGTAGCAGCAAGGTCTTCCGCGTAATCGCCTGCTTTTTCTTCTGTTTCACCAAAGCTTTCGTGTTCTGATAGATAACCGTATTGGTTGGGATCTTTTGGTATCGCAAGACCAACAGAAGCAGTTATTAATCTGTGCGGTTCATTTGTTGCGTTTTTACTCATCACGACATACAAAATCTGGCCTGGTTTGAGGTAGGATAATCCTTCTGTTTTTGAGATGAGTTTACAGTGTGGAGGAAATATGCTTGAGATGGAAACAAGATTGAACTGGGCGATTCCAGCGTTTCGTAATGCTCTTTCAAAACTTGTCAGTTTTTCTTTATCCTTTCCAACTCCTTTTGTCATAAAAATTTTTTTCGCAACAAGGTCCAATTTGTACTTTCTCCTCTGTGTTTAAATTTTATGAATAATAATTAAAAACCTTTGCGGGAAATTTGTCAAATTTTTCTGAAAAATCAGTTCTTCGTGGATGCAAACTTGTCTGTTTCAGAATAACACTGTAAGATATCATTAGCGGAGTTAATAAAATGAAGATATTAATTCTGCTCATTTTACTATTTCAACATTTTTGTTGGGCTGTGGAATGGAAAGACAGGTTTGTATGGATTTTTGGTTTCAATATTCAGGACAAACAGGATGTTGATAAAGTGTCATCATTGATAGAACTTGCTTCCAAAAATAATTATAACGGAATTGTACTATCAGGTGGTCTTGATTCTCTTTGCAAGCAGAGCGAAAAATTTTTTGAGGGACTTGAAAAAATTAAAAAATCCTGTGAGGAATTTCACATGGAACTTGTACCTGCTGTTTTTTCTGTTGGATATGGTAGTGTACTTTCCCACAATAGAAATCTTGCTGAGGGTTTACCCGTGAAGGATTCTCTTTTTCTGGTTAAAGGCAATCAGGCATTCCATGTTCCTGAGAAAAAAATTGAGATTTATAATGGAGGTTTTGAACAATATCAGGGGAATAGAGCAACAGGGTATAGATTCCATGATGAGCCAGGCAAGGTGAGTTTTATTGACACAGAAATAAAACACAGTGGAAATGCGTCTCTCAGGTTCGAGAATTTTGGTCTATTTCCTTATGGTAATGGCAGGGTGATGCAGGAAATTGAGGTTGTTCCCTACAGATGTTATAAGGTTACGATATGGGTCAGAACAGAAAACTTAAAACCATCAGGAAATTTTCGGATTCTTGTTCTTGGTGGAAACAGGGATATTGCACCACGCTCTTTTAATCTTCCCTCAACAACTGAATGGAAGAAGCTCACTATGCTGTTTAACAGTATGAACTTTTCTCAGGTTAAACTTTATGTGGGTATCTGGGCAGGCACAGCAGGAAGATTCTGGGTTGATGACTGGAAAATTGAAGAGGTCGCTCTTTATAATGTCCTTCGGAGACCAGGAACGCCTGTTATTGTAAAAAGTGAAGATGGTAGTATTGTTTATGAGGAGGGAAAGGACTACGAAAAAATTATTGATCCCTATTTTAATCCTTACAGACAGGATTTTGACTATCCCCAGCCTTCCGTAAAGATATTACCTGGCAGCAGGATTAAACAGGATGAATACCTGAGAGTCAGCTGGTATCATCCGATGTTGATTTACGACAGCCAGGTTACCGTATGCATGGCAGAACCCTCACTATACGAAATTTTTGACCATGAGGCTAAATTGCTGTGGGAAAAATTGAGATACAAAAAGGTGATTTTGAATATGGATGAAATCAGAATGGGAGGTACCTGTAAGGCATGCGAGGGAAAGAATATGGCAGAACTATTAGGAGATTGCGTTAAAAAACAATTTGAGATGCTGAAGAAATATAATCCGAATGCTGAAATTTACATATGGTCTGACATGTTTGATCCGAACCACAATGCAAAGCCGGATTATTATCTTGTAAGAGGCGATTTCACAGGTTCATGGAGCTATATTCCGAAGGAATTGATTATTGGTGTATGGGGTGGGAAACCAAGGGAGAAAAGTCTTAAGTTTTTTTCAGAAAATGGTTTCAGGATTTTAATAGCAAATTATTACGACGCTGACAATCTTGATGATGTTAAAGAATGGTTCAATCTGGCACAAAACATAAAAGGTATAAGCGGTTTTATGTACACAACCTGGCAGCGGAAATATGATTTGCTGAATGAATACTCAAGGATAAACTTTTTTGGAAATTAGCATAATAAAACCTTACAATCATATTTGAAGGCAATCCAGTCAACAAGTATAATATCTTTAAGAAAAATAATTCAAACCAGGAGAAAAAATGCCAAAAGATACAATGACACCGAGAGAACGCTGGACTGCTGTATTGCAGAAAAAGAAGCCAGATAGAGTGCCTTTATTCTGGAAGGCAACTCAGGAAACCATTGCAAAGGTAAAGGAATATCTTGGAATTTCTGAAAATGCTGAACTTTTCAAGAAATTGCACATTGATGAGGTGGCATGGGTCTTCCCTGATTATACTGGACCAAAAATTCCAGAAAATTGTGATTTTTTTGGTTGTGGTTATAAGAAAGTGTCATATGGAACAGGTGTCTACGACGAATGTGTGTTTCATCCATTGGCAGAATTTGACACACTGGACGAAATTAAAAAAAATTATAAATTTCCCAGTATTGACTGGTTTGATTTTTCTACAATAAAAAAACAGATTCAGGGAAAGGAACATCTGCCCATTTTGGGTGGAGGCATGGAGCCATTTTTGAGATATACACAGTTGCGAGGATTAGAAAGGGCTATGCTGGATCTGATTGAGAAACCGGAAATGGTGGACTATTGTCTGGAACAGATTTTTCAACTATATTACAAAATCACCCGGGGTATCTATGAAAAGATACCAGGTAAAGTTTTGTTAACAATGGTTGCAGAAGACCTTGGTTCTCAGGAGTCCCTTTTGTTTTCTCCTGATTGCATAAGAAAATTTCTTCTGCCCAGGATGAAAAAGATGATGGATCTTGTACACCAGAATGGCGCTTATGTAATAACGCACAGCGATGGAGCAATAAGAGATATTATTCCTGACTTGATTGAAAGCGGGATGGATGTGCTTGATCCTGTACAGTGGCGATGTAGAGGTATGGACAGGGTTTCTCTAAAGAAGGATTTTGGAGCTGTCTCTTATACACATCT
>JAOAAW010000071.1 GCA_026418655.1 bacterium
TCTAAAATTTCCAGGAATACTGAATGAAACCAAAACCGCATCTGCAATTTATGCCCGCCTTCCTCTTAAAAGTAAAGTAAATCTCTGGGGCAAAGAAATATATTTTTCCGTTGATATTCATCTACCACTGGAAGATGGCAAGGATACGGTTAATATCGGTGATATAGCTTACTGGCCCGATGGACCGGCTATATGCATCTTTTTTGGTCCAACTCCGATCAGCAAAAAGGATGAAATAAAACCGTACAGTGAGGTCAGTATTATTGGAAATATTGACAGAGACTATATAGTAAAGTTAAATTATGTGAAAAGCGGAGAAGAAATTCTTATGAAACCCATAACCGACGGAGGTGACTGATGAATTCAGGAATGAATGGCGTGTTGTGCGAAGTAGGATATCTTCTTGCTCTTGTCGTAATAGGTTTAAGCTTTCTTGGTTTCATGCTGGCGATGATGATGGATGAAATCAATAAGAGAAAAGGAATTGTGATGTATATCCTTTCAATAATCCTCCTTCTTCTTGGTGGATATTATTATTATACAGTAGGACAATGGCAAAAATTAATTGGTGGACCAAGTATTAACAAGCTGAATTACTATCTTTACATTTATAGAGAACAACCGGCTATACAACAGATTTTACCCATACCCCAACAACCAGAAAACCAATGAGGTAGATGGATACCAGATACGCGCAGTGGCATCCGAAACCTTCGATTCTTTGTTATATCGTGATGCTACTGTTATCAGGTTGTGTCTACTTACCTGAATATAAACCAGAAAGAACCCAAACAAAAGATATAATTCCGGACAGAAGTGCAGTTTACTTACTCGATATTGCCGACGTATTTGTACAATCTTCTGGAGCATCAACAACGACGGTACATCAAAAAATTTTGATAACTGGCGAGAAGGGTAAAAAACATGGAACCCTTCAAATTTCTTATAATGATGACCGGCAGAGCATAGAAATAATAGAAGCAAAAACAATTACTCCGGATGGCAAAATCCATCCTGTCAAGAAATCAGACATAAGAACAGTAACTCCTGTTGAATTGAGCCAATTTTCAGTTTTATATCCGGGTATTAAAGTTTGCACAGTTACTTTTCCTGCGGTTGGCATAGGTAGTATTATCGAATACATATACAGGATAAAAACAAAGAAACCACTCATGCCAGGAAACTTCTGGGATGGATTCTTCTTTCAGGAAACTGAGCCATTTATGTATTCCCGCTATAGGTTAACAGTACCTGAAGGTATGAAATTGTATATCTTTCCTTTTTCTGTGGAATTGAAGGCAAAATCAAAAAAGGGTAAATTTATAACTTACGAATACCTGAAAACAAACGTACCCGCAATCATACCAGAAGAGATGATGCCACCTATTTCAGAAATCGTACCGAGAGTTCTTGTAACCACCATAAAAGACTGGGAAGAAGTAGGTAGATGGTTTTACAATCTTTCAAAGGATACAACAATTCCTGATTCTAATATCAAGTACGTAACAGCCAAAATAACTCAAAATGCAAGAACCGAAGATGAAAAAATCAAGGAAGTTTACCATTTTATATGCAAAAACATAAGATATATTGGACTTGAACTTGGAATACACGGTTTCAAGCCTCACGACGCAAAGGATGTTCTGAAATTAGGTTATGGCGATTGTAAAGATAAGGCTGCATTGATGGTTGCAATGCTTAAATCAATTGGTATCAAATCATATATAGCGCTGGTAAATACAGAAAGGTATATTGAAGAAAATATTCCATTCCCAGGACAGTTCAATCACGCAATAGTCGCCATTCAAAAGGGTAATGATTTTCTGATGCTCGATCCTACATCTGAGGTAATACCATATCCAGAACTGCCACCTTCAGACCAGAATAAACTGGTTCTGATACCAAGCCACGAGAAAACTTTTCTGATCAAAAGTTATTGCTCAAATCCTGAAGAGAATCAAAAAAATCGTAGTATCATTGCATCATTTGATATCTCTGGTAATCTTGAAGCCAATGTTTCGATTAGCATGAACGGAATCTATGCAGCTTCACTGAGAGATACCTTCAGGTATCTTTCAAATGAAGAGAGAAAAAGAGAAATATCTCGCAGTCTAAATAAAATTATCCCCAATACGACCCTAATAGATTTTACCATTGAAGGCATTGAATCCCTTGATATACCGGCAAAACAAACATATAAGTTCACTTCAAAAAAATATGCCACCACAATACAAAAAAGAATGCTCTTTAATCCCGCTTTGATGGAAAGAATTAAAGGAACTGAATTGATAAGCCTTGAAAAAAGAAATTTTTCGATCCGATTTCCTTTCAGACGTTTCAACAGAGATTCGATAATTTTCAATTTACCAGAAGGCTATATTGTGGATGTACATCCTGAACCAATTAAAATCCAGACAAAATTCGGGAAATATTCTACCTCCTTTACTGTTGATGGTAACAGATTGATATATGAAAGGGTTTTTTCACTTGATACTTTAGAGATTAATCCAGACGATTATGAGGAATTTAAAAAATTTTTCGAGCAAATCGCTTATAAGGATAGTTTGCCTGTAATCCTGAAGAAGCAGCCTGACTGAGATTTAGAGATTATCCTCCTGCTTTTTAAAAAATTTTTTTATGATAAAATAATGTTTATCTGAAGTTCACATAATTCACCAGAAACTTAAATGCAGGAGGTTGTTATGGACGGAATGCGTCTAAAAGATTTGCTTGCTGTAATGGAATCAATGAATGCATCTGATATACATCTTCAAGCTGGTTCTCCGGTGGCATACAGGATAAAAGGAGAAATTGAAAAGCAGTATGATCTACCCATCATGACCGAAGAACAATTGAGAGATATGATCTTTGAAGTTTTAACCGAAAAGGATAAGAAAGCGTTCGAGGAAATGGGAACAGTGGACACAGCGATCAGTTTTCCGGGAATTGGCAGATTCAGAATGAGTATTTTTCTTCAAAGAGGATCTGTTGCCCTTGCTGCAAGAAGGATTTCAAATAAAATACCAGATTTTGAAATATTACACCTACCTGAGGCATCAAAGAAAATAACAAACTTTCCCAACGGTCTTGTACTTGTCACCGGACCAACAGGATGTGGCAAATCAAGTACCCTTGCAGCAATAATCAATGGTATTAACAAGGTCAGAAAGTGCCATATAATGTGCATTGAAGACCCTATTGAGTATCTTTATAAAAATGAACTTGCTGTAATCAATCAAAGAGAAATTGGAATAGATGTGCCGAGTTTCAAGGATGCACTTAAATACGTTGTAAGACAGGACCCGGATGTCATTTTGGTAGGCGAGATTAGAGATAAGGAAACCGTTGAATTTGCCCTCCAGGCTGCTGAGACCGGACATCTCGTTTTTGGAACGCTGCATAGCACAAATGTAAGTCAAACTATAGGAAGACTCTTAAATTTTTTCACGCACCCAGAACATCCTTCGGTCAGAAGAGCGATAGCATCTCATCTTAAGGCTGTTATGTCACAGATGCTTTTACCATCATGCAAAGAAGGTGTTCTACTTGTTCCGGCGGTTGAGTTAATGTTTATGAATTCAACAATAAGCAGACTCATAGTTGAAGAGCAAGATGAAAAAATTATCAAAGCAATAAGAGCAGGCAGAACAGAAGGTATGCAGGATTTTGAGCAATCTCTTCATTTTCTTATTACGAATGGTTTCATAACAAGGGAAGTAGGGCTTGAACATGCTGAGAACCCGCAGAGCCTTGATATGAAATTAAGAGGTATATCTTTGACTGAAGAAGGTGGTATTATTTCATGAAGAAAATTTTTTACTTTTTTTTCTTCTGTCTCTTTGTTTTCTCTGGATACTGTGAAAACTTAACGTTTGCTATATTCAGCGATTGCCATCTTCAGAATACTATGGCGCCAGGTGAAAAAATCTTATCAAGAATTATTGCGAACATAAATCAGCACCCAGAGATTGAATTTGCAGCATGCCTTGGTGATGTAGTTGGCTATCCGTCAAGTATACATCCTGATAAATACTATGATGCGCTGCAAAAATATCTCAGAATAACAGAAGTTCTCAAGATTCCTCTATATACAGTCCCGGGTAATCATGATCTAGAAGGTGGAAAGATAAATAAAAATATTTTCCAACAAAATATAGGAAAAACTTATTTCAGTGTAGAAAAGGATGGATTTCTTTTAATATTTTTGGATAGCGAAGACCTTTCAGACCCACAAATTGACTGGTTGAAAAACGAACTCAATAAACAAGGGTTGAGGAAAATCGTTTTTATGCACAAGCCCCTTCTACCAGCGCATAATATTCCGAATCATATCATTGACTTAAAAACAGCGATGCTGTTGAAGACTCTCTTTGAACAAAAAAAAGTAATAGCGATCATCTCAGGACATGATCATCTATTCTATATCAAGAAAACAGGAAAAATTACCCAGATAATATCAGGCGGAGCAGGTGGCAAACTTGTGCCAGCACCTGAAAATGGAAAAAGTGCCCATCATTATTGTATAATTACTGTAACAGAAACAGACAATGTGTCTGTAATAACTGTACCAATAGACCCAAATTAGAGAACCAGCAATGGACTGGAATTTACTGGAACTAAAAAATGGCGTCTCAGTGATTTATAAGCCTGTGAAAGATTTCTATTCAGTCTCGATGGGAATATTCGTAAAATCTGGCGTTAGATACGAAAAAGCAGAACATTCAGGAATATCTCACTTCGTTGAACATCTTCTATTTAAAGGTACCAGCCATAGATCAGCAAGAGAACTAAAAGAGGCCATCGAAGGTAAAGGAGGTAGTTTCAATGCATTTACAGCAGAAG
>JAOAAW010000072.1 GCA_026418655.1 bacterium
GCCGGTGACCATCATACAGTAGCATTGAAAAAGGATGGTACTGTGATGGCATGGGGAAATAACATAGATGGACAATGCAATGTGCCAAAGGGGTTAAAAAATGTTGTTCAGGTCTCTGCCGGCTGGCATTATACAGTAGCATTGAAAAGAGACGGCACAGTGGTTGTTTGGGGAAATAATGTTTATGGTGAATGTATTGTAACCGATGAAGTAAATAATGTTGTTCAGGTTTCTGCCGGCGAGCTCCATACAGTAGCATTAAAAAGCGATGGCACAGTGGTTGTTTGGGGAAATAATAATGAAGGTCAATGTGATGTACCTGATGATTTAGATAATGTAAAACAGGTGTCTGCTGGTTGGTTTCATACAGTAGCATTAAAAAGCGATGGCACAGTGGTTGTTTGGGGAAATAATATTTATGGTCAATGTAATATACCCGAAGGTTTAAACAGTGTAGGGCAGGCTTCTGCTAATGAAAATTATTGAAATTGCATATAAAATAATGGTATGATAAACAACAGGTGTTGGCTCTTTATATTTTTACCCGGTTTTTAACTCACATTAAAAACATTCTTGCTTATAAACTCATTCCCAAGATTGTTTCTTAACTGAGGGAAGGTATCCTTTGACACAAAAATCAAAAGCAGGTACATTATAATGTTGCACCAGATATGTCGGCCTTATGGAGGAAAAATAAATGGTCAGAGTAAGGTTTGCGCCCAGCCCTACTGGTTATCTTCATATTGGGAATGCAAGAACAGCCCTTTTCAACTACCTTTTTGCTAAAAAGAATAATGGAAGATTCATTCTTAGAATTGAAGATACGGATATTGAAAGGTCAAAGAAAGAATATGAAGATAGTATAATGGAAGACCTGAAATGGTTAGGGTTAACCTGGGATGAAGGACCCGATATAGGCGGACCTTTTGGACCATATAGACAAATGGAAAGGTTACATCTTTACATAGATTTTGCAAACAAGCTTCTTTCTAATGGATTGGCATACAGATGCTGGTGTACAAAAGAAGAAATTGAAAAAAGGCTCTCAGAATCCAAGCAACAAAAAGCAGGATACGATAATTATTGCAGAAATATTACAAAAGCAGAAATTGCGAAGCTTCAAGCAGAAGGTAGAAAACCTGTCATGAGATTCAGGGTACCAGAAAAACAGATTGTCGTCAATGATATCATCAGAGGTACTGTGATATTTGAATCTGGTACCCTCAATGATTTTGTCATAATGAAATCCAATGAAATCCCAACTTTCCATTTTGCAGTGGTGATTGACGACCTCTCAATGCAAATCACGCACGTAATAAGAGGCGAAGACCACCTCTCAAACACACCGAAACATATCCTGATATTTGAAGCCTTTGGATACACTGTTCCACATTTTGCACATATGTCAATGACGCTTGGCAAGGACAGAACAAGGTTAAGTAAAAGGCATGGCGCGACAAGTATTCGTCAGTACAGAGAAAATGGTTATCTTGCTGAAGCAATGTTTAATTATCTTGCACTTCTAGGGTGGAGTAGCAAGGATAATCAAGAAATCTTTACAAGGGATGAACTTATTAAGCAATTTTCGCTGGAAGGTTGTAATAAATCAAATGCCATATTTGATGCTGCTAAACTTTTATGGATGAACAGCCAGTATATAAAAATGAAAAACTCAAAGGAAATTTTTAATCTTTCTCTACCTTTTTTGGAAAAAGCAGGTTATTCTGAAGAACAATTAAAAAATAAAAGGGAGATTATAGAAAAAGTCATAGAAATAGAAAAAGATAAATTGAAGACACTTCTTGATATTCCCGAAAGAACCAATTATTTTATAACAGAAAATCTCATATGGGATTCTGAAATTGCAAAGGAATATAAAAAACCAGAAACTGAACAAATTCTTTTTGAGGTAAAAAATCTTTTAGAATTCGTAGAACCTTTTGAAAAATCAAAAATAGAAGAATCTATCAGAAACTATTGTCAGGAGAAAAATCTGAAAACAGGAGATGTTTTCCACCCATTGAGATTTGCTTTAACAGGACAAAAAAAAGGCGCAGGACTTTTTGAATTGATTGAACTACTTGGAAAAAGTCTCACCCTGAAGAGGATAGAGAATTTCCTAACAGGAAACCGTCCATGATTCCAGAAAAAAAATATATAGAATTGAAACAGAAAACACTAAAGATATTGCAGAAAGCTGGCATTATTATAAGAAAAGACGAAATAGATTCAATGGAAATTACTGATTTAGGTCTGGGAAAACCTGAAATAATTGGTGCGCAAATCATCGTCTATGTTAATAATGAAAGGTATTGCGCAAAAGAGATTATACTTCTACCAGGTCAAACCTGTCCTGAACATCGCCATGGGCCACTAGGTCCTGACAATCCAGGAAAAATGGAAACTTTCAGATGCAGATGGGGCAAGGTTTATTTAATGATACCCGGAAAAACTGTCCTCGACATAAAAGCAAAGGTTCCTGATTTCCGAAAAGAATATTTCACAGTTTTTAATGAGATTATTCTGAGTCCAGGCGATCAGTATACCATACCACCGGATACACTTCACTGGTTTCAGGCGGGACCCAATGGTGCTGTCGTTTCAGAATTTTCTTCTCCAAGTTTCGACGAAAAAGATATTTTCACAGATCCATTGATCAGGAGGAAGGGTTAACAATGATCAGATTTTATAACACCCTTTCAAGAAAAAAAGAAGAATTTAAACCAATAGAAGATGGAATTGTGAAAATGTATACCTGTGGACCAACTGTATATGATTTTGCCCATATAGGAAATTTTCGCGCCTATGTTTTTGAAGACCTCCTTCATAGATTTCTTGAATTTGCTGGCTACAGGGTTATAAGAGTAATGAATATCACAGATATAGATGACAAAACAATAGCAGGTGCAATCAGGGAAAAAACTTCTCTTAGCGAGTATACCGAAAAATACATAGAAGCTTTTTTCCAGGACATGGAATGTCTCAATTTAAAAAAAGCAACATATTTTCCAAGAGCAACCCAACATATACCAGAAATGGTCGCACTGATAAAAACACTTCTTGAAAAGGGTAATGCTTACAGAAAAGATGGTTCAATATACTTTAAAATCAGTACATTTCCGAACTATGGAAGACTTTCCCATTACGATTTTGATAAACTTCTTACTTCAAGTACTGATGCTGATGAATACGAAAAAGAAGAAGCAAGAGATTTCGCCCTGTGGAAAGCAACAAAAGATGAACCATTTTTCTGGGATACTGAAATCGGAAGGGGAAGGCCTGGATGGCACATTGAATGTTCAGCAATGAGTATGAAGTATTTAGGGGAAACTTTTGACATTCATACAGGTGGAGTTGATAATATTTTTCCGCACCATGAAAATGAAATAGCCCAGAGTGAAGCAGCAACTGGGAAAAAATTTGTAAACTACTGGTTACACTGTGCCCATCTCCTTGTAAATGGCGAGAAAATGTCAAAATCAAAAGGAAACTTTTATACGCTTAGAGATCTCTTAAAAAAGAATTATAATCCCGGAGGAATAAGATATCTTCTTTTAACCACCCATTATAGGGATCCTTTAAATTTTACTGAACAATCTTTGAAGCAGGCAGAAAATACAGTAAAAAATCTCAACGCATTCTATCAGAGACTTTTTTTTGCAAGCAGTTCTGAGGGAAATAGTAATTCTAATATTGAAGAAGAAATGAATACTTCACTGGAAAAGTTCTTTAATTCTCTTGCAGACGACCTTAATATATCTGCTGCCATGGGAGAAGTTTTTAAATTGATTCATGATGTTAACGAAATCTTTGAAACAGGAAAACTATCCAAGCTGTTTGCTGAAAAAATTATTTATTTTATGGACAAGGTTAACCAGGTTATTGCAGTAATTGAACCGATAAAAGATACGCTTCCTGAAGAAGTTGTATCCCTGATAAGAAAAAGGGAACTTGCAAGAAAAGAGAAAAATTATTCACTTGCAGATAGTATAAGGAATCAGCTATCACAAAAAGGAATTTTGCTTGAAGACACACCATACGGAACAAGGTGGATAAGAAAATGAACAATAATTATGTTATTCCTGAGGAAAGTTCTCAATATATCATCATTCAGGGGGCAAGAGAACATAATCTGAAGAATATTTCTCTTAAAATCCCAAGAAACAGGTTTATTGTAATTACCGGAATTTCAGGATCAGGTAAATCTTCTCTTGCTTTTGACACTCTTTATGCTGAAGGACAACGAAGATACATTGAAAGCCTTTCTGCATATGCCAGACAATTTCTTGAACAAATGAAAAAACCGGATGTTGACCATATATTTGGATTACCACCAGCAATTGCTATTGAACAGAGAAAATCTGCATCAAACCCCCGGTCCACAGTTGCGACAACAACTGAAATCTATGATTATTTGAGATTGTTGTTTGCCAGAATCGGAGAACCTCACTGCCCAAAATGTCACAGGCCCATCACAAAACAATCTTCAAGTGAAATAATTGATAAAATTGTATCTCTCCACGAGAAAAAAAACCTTGTTTTACTTGCTCCTGTGGTGCGAGGAAGGAAGGGAGAATATAAAAAAATTGTTGAAGATATTAAAAAGGCTGGTTTTTTAAAGGTAAGGATAGATGGCAGATTATATGACCTTGACGAAGAAATTTCCCTCAGAAGATATAAGTCCCATTCAATAGAGGTTGTTATAGATGAACTTGAGTCAACTTCTGACCGACAGAGGATAGCGGAAAGTGTTGAAATGGGCTTAAAAATTGGGAAAGGCCTTTTAATACTCAATCATAATGGAATAGATTTATTGTTCAATGAAAGATTGGGATGTCCTGTTTGTGGAATAAGTTTTGAAGAACTGGCACCAAGAAACTTCTCTTTCAACAGTCCATATGGTGCATGTGGTGAATGCAAAGGACTTGGATTTCTGATGAAGATAGATCCTGAACTGGTAATACCGGACAAACATAAGACATTCAGGGAAGGTGCAATAAAACCATGGCAGGATACAGGTGGCAGACACATATTTTTCTATTATAGAAGCCTTCTCAGGGATATGCTAAGACATATTGGTAGAAACCTTGATGATAGAGTGGACAGTCTGTCAGAAAAAGAATTGAATTTTATTCTGTATGGCGATCCAGAAGAAGGATACGAAGGTGTGATACCGAATCTTGAAAGACTTTTCCACCAGACAGAAAGCGAATTCAGACGCGAGGAAATAATGAAGTATATGAGAGAACTTGTATGTCCTTCATGTAAGGGAGATAGACTTAAGCCAGAAGCGCTTTCAGTGACAATAGCAGGAAATTCAATAATGGATATTTGCAGGATGAGTGTATCAAAAGTAAAAAATTTTTTTGAAAATATCCAATTAACACAAAGACAACAAATGATTGCTGCCCAGGTTTTAAAAGAAATAATAAGCAGAACAACCTTTCTGGAGGAAGTCGGATTGGACTATCTTACCCTGGATAGAATGACACATACCCTTTCAGGAGGGGAGGCAGAAAGAATAAGACTTGCAACACAGATTGGTTCAGGCCTTGTTGGTGTCATGTATATTCTCGATGAGCCAAGTATTGGGCTACATCCGAGAGATAATCAAAGATTAATATCAACCCTGAAACACCTGTCTTCTCTTGGAAATACAGTTATTGTGATTGAACACGATGAAGAAATGATGAGAAACGCTGATTATATTATAGACCTTGGACCCGGTGCAGGAAAAAATGGCGGAGAAATAGTCGGCTGTGGGACCATTGAACAGATTATGATATCTGAAAGGTCAATAACGGGAAAATTTTTGTCTGGAAAGGAATTCATACCAGTACCACTAACAAGAAGAAAACCATCTGATAAATATATCAATATCATAGGAGCAACCCATAACAATTTGAAAAACATAGATGTGAGCATACCACTGGGTTTGTTTGTGTGTGTTACGGGGGTAAGTGGTTCAGGAAAAAGCAGTTTGATTGATGATGTGCTAACCCAGGGGCTCAGAAAAATACTCTACAATAGCAAAGTTGTACCAGGTAAACACAAGGCGATAATAGGAGTGGAGCATATTGATAAAGTTGTAATTATTGACCAATCTCCCATAGGAAGAACACCGAGGTCAAATCCTGCAACTTATACAGGTGTTTTTGATCACATCAGAAATCTTTTCAGTATGACACCTGAAGCGAGAATTAGAGGATATAAACCAGGAAGATTCAGCTTTAATCTTAAAGATGGACGATGCGAAGCATGTCAGGGGGAGGGAATAACAAAGATTGAAATGCATTTTTTGCCTGATATTTTTATCCCATGCGAAGTTTGTGGAGGCAAAAGATACAATAAAGAAACTTTAGAAATAAGGTATCGCGGAAAAAACATCGCTGAAATACTGGAGATGAAAATTGAAGAAGCCGGTGAATTTTTTAAAAATGTTCATCCTGTTGCTGAAAAACTTAAAACTTTGATCGATGTGGGACTTGGTTATCTTGAACTGGGACAACCAGCCACAACTCTTTCTGGAGGAGAAGCTCAAAGAGTAAAACTTGCCGCAGAATTATCAAAAAAGGGAAATGAAAGAACCCTTTATATTCTTGATGAACCAACTACTGGACTTCATTTATTTGATATCAAAAAATTGCTTGCAGTTATAAATAGACTTGTTGATAAAGGAAGTACAGTTGTTGTGATTGAACATAATCTGGAGGTTATAAAATCTGCTGATTATATCATTGATCTCGGGCCAGAAGGTGGAGAAAAAGGTGGATACATAGTTTGTACTGGTACTCCTGAAGAGGTCTCAAATAACAAGAAATCTTACACAGGACAATTTCTAAGCCGCATTCTCAAAAAAAGTCTGGCAACAGTCATGTGAAGGAGGCGTTATGGTCGCAAATCTTCCTCCACATTATCATACGAAAGAAGCAGAGCTCAAAAAGGCAAAAACCCCTGAAGAAAAAATTGAAATTCTCCTTGAAATGATGGCTATTATGCCGAAGCACAAAGGTACGGAAAAACTTCAAAAAGAATTGAAATCCAAAATAGCTAAGCTAAGAAAAGAGGCCGCAGAAAAAAAGACTATATCAAGGGGAAGCCCGATACCAGTGATTGTAAAAAAAGGAGCAGGACAGGTTATAATTGCGGGCCCTCCTAATACAGGTAAATCTACACTTCTTGCATCAATGACAAAAGCAAAACCAGAAATAGCGGATTACCCTTTTACAACAAAAGTTCCTCAACCAGGGATGTTTCAGTACGAGGATATACAGATTCAAATAGTTGATACTCCTGCTCTTGCATCAGGAATATCTGAAAATTGGCTTGGAGACATGATGAGAAAATCAGATCTACTCATCTTTTTGATTGACCTTTCAGATGATGATGTTCTTGAAAAAATGGATGATGCAATTAAAGTTCTTGAACAATTTAGAATAAAAAACGAAGACAGATGGGAATTTACAAAAAAAATGCTCTGGGTGGGAAATAAAATAGATGTGCACGGATGGGAACAAATAAAGGATGTTCTGTGTGAACTCTATCCAATAGAAAAAGAAATTATACCTATTTCGGCAAAAGAAAATATAAATCTTGATGTTCTCGGTGAACGAATTTTTAAAAGGCTTGAAATTATAAGGGTTTACACAAAAATCCCTGGCAAACCTCCTGAAATGAAAGATCCTTATACCATTAATGCAAATTCAACTCTTGAAGATCTTGCAAGAGCGATTCATAAAGATCTTGTCAAGAGTTTTAGATACGCAAGATTGTGGAAACATGGGCAGGGAAATCCATTGATTGCAGGAAGGGAATATATTCTTGAAGACAGAGATCTTGTTGAAATCCATGCAGAGGAAACAAAATGATTGATTCAATAAAACTTGCCGCATTGAACATAATAAAAAAATATAAAGATACAACTGTTCTTAACAATGTCTCCATTAATGTAAAAAAATCTCAATTTTTTGCGCTGCTTGGTCCGTCCGGTAGTGGAAAAACAACTCTTTTGCGAGTAATTGCGGGCTTTGTAAAACCCGATAGTGGAAAAGTTATCGTTGATGGTAAAGATATTACATTAGAACCGCCGAATAAAAGAAAAATGGCAATGGTTTTTCAAAATTTCAGTTTATGGCCTCATATGACAGTTTTTGAAAATATTGCATTTGGGTTGAGAGTAAAAAAATTGGCACATCATCTAATTAAAGAAAAAGTGACCAGAGTTTTAGATATGGTACATCTTGAGCAATATTCATCAAAAAAGCCACAAAATCTCTCCGGTGGCCAACAACAAAGGGTAGCACTTGCGAGAGCACTCGTTGTAGAACCTGAAATACTTTTACTTGATGAACCATTAAGCAATCTTGACGCAAAATTAAGAGATGAACTCAGGCAGGAAATAAAAATATTACACAGAGACCTCGGTATCACAACAATATATGTTACTCACGACCAGAAAGAAGCAATGTACCTTGCAGATATAGTTGCTGTGATGATGAATGGTTACATAATTGGTACGGATTCTCCTGAAAATCTTTATAGAAGGCCATCCAGCCTTGAAGTTGCAAGGTTCTTCGGAGAAATAAATGAATTCACTGGAATTGTGAAAGAAGTTATTGGTAATAACTGTTATATAGACACGTATATCGGAGAAATCAAAGCTGAAACAGACTCAAATTTTGTTAAAGGTGAAAAGGTTATTGCATGCATCAGACCGGAAATGATACAGTTTCCCGCAAATCGTGATTCTGCAAATAAAATTCATTGCCAGATTATTAAAATAGAGTTTACAGGAACATTGATTTATGTGACGCTTAAAAAAAATAGTACAACGTTTAAGGGGATTTTTTTACCTGCGTCTTTTAGATCTCCAGAATCCAAAGAATGTATGATCGGAATTGACGCCAGAGATGTTTTAATTTTCAAGGCATAGCATGAAAATACTTTTTTGGATAATATTATTGTTTTTTCTCTCCTTTATAGGGTATCCAGTAATGTTTTTGTTCTTGAAATCAACAAATGTTTCAATTCATCTTTTTCCAGCAGTATGGTCCAATATAATGGTCAGAGAAAGTTTTATTAACAGTATCGTTCTTGCAATTCTGGTAACAATTGGCGCAAGCATAATCGCTTTCCCACTTGCTATATTAATGTACTTTGTAAATTTTCCTAGAAAAGATTTCTGGAGAAAAATATTTCTTTTACCACTTGTCGCCCCACCTTTTGTTTCTGCCATTGGAATGAGACAGATACTTTCCCGTTTTGGTCCTGTTAATCTTTTGCTGATAAAATCGGGTTTGATAACAGAACCTATTAATTTCCTTGGAACAGGTATCGCGGGAATCTTTATCCTCCAACTTCTCCATCTTTATCCAATAATTTATCTGAATGTGCTTTCCTCACTTGAAAATATAGAAACGTCCTGCATTGAATCGGCAGAAAACCTTGGTGCCTCATTTTTCCAAACATTCAGAAAAGTTATATTCCCGCTTACGCTTCCGGGTTATTTTGCTGGTGCCTTTCTCACTTTTATATGGTCATTGACTGACCTTGGAACCCCTCTTGTCTTTGACTATCCAAAGCTTATTCCCGTTATTATCTTCCAATCTCTCACAGATATAAATTCTAATCCTTCAGGATATG
>JAOAAW010000092.1 GCA_026418655.1 bacterium
AGATGTGTATAAGAGACAGTTTCACCATGGGTGTAGATATTGATACCTGTATCTTCTGTCTGTTTGAGAAGTATGTGAAGGTCAAGAAGGTCATGTCCTGAAACAACGATGGCATAGCCCTTTTTCGCTCCAAGAAAAACCTTTGTTGGTACAGGATTACCGAATCTTGTGGTATGTGCCCTATCAAGCATTTCCATACATTCAAGATTGGTACTTCCACACTCAAGAATGAGATTTATTAAAGCTTCAGAAGAAATTGATGTTTCAGCGATAGAGGATAACCCTTTATAGAAAAATGAAGTTACCTTTTCACTTCTCGTTCCAAGAATCCATGCATGATCAGCGTAAGCAGCCATACCCTTCATTCCATAAAGGAGGATTTCTTTCAAACTTCTTACATCCTCATCGAACCCATTAAAAATACCCGCTTTTAATGAATTATCAAAATTGTTGAAATTCAATTCATCAATCTTCCAGTGTGCAGGTTTCGGTAATAACGAAATGTCATATTGCGGAAATTCTTTAATGAATGATGTTTTCACTTTTTCCAGAAATGATGAAGATACATACAAAAGTTCTTTTAATCTGTCGGTATCAAAGTTGACATTTGTCACTGTGGTAAAAAGAGCCTCAATGAGATGTCTGTCCACTTCTTCAAAAACAATGGCTTTTTCCCGCAGTTTATATCCATATACTGCAATTCCCTGTAAGGCATAGATAATTTTGTCCATCAAAACCGCGGCTTCAGGACTTTTCCCACAAACACCTGCTATAGTACATGCTTTTGTCATTACTGTTTGTTCACATTGTCTGCAAAACATTTTTTCATTCATTTTTTTCTCCTTTGATCAGGGTTTTTATGGTTATCTTTTGAAATTCATTTATAAGGGATTTTTCTATCTTTTTTAATTTTTTTCTTAACGGACAGCGGTTTCTGAAGGAGCAAAAATTTTTTCTGAAAATGCATTGAGATACCTGAATTTGCCCCTGAAATAATCTTATTATCTCTGCAAGTTTTATTTCTGAAGGTTTTTTTAATAATTTTACACCGCCATTTTTTCCTTCCCTTGAGACAATAATTTTTTCTTTGATCAGTCTGTTCAATATTCTATGCAAATATGGAAGTGGAATATTTTCTTTTACTGCAATCCGTGAGGCTGAAATAAAATCTTTCTCCTTTGCCATCACACATAGGGCCCTTACCGCATAGTCAGTATTTTTTGTTATAATTTTCATACTTATACTATTTTAGTCCAAGTTTTATTTTTGTCAAATCAAAAGTTTTCAGAACTATTTATTTAGTTCTCTTGAGCCTTTTCAAAAAGGGATTCGACACTTTTTTCAAACCACGGAAGATATTTTTGCAGTTCAGGCGTGTCAAAGTTGTCCACAAATGGTTGGCCGTATTTATTCATTTCGGTTCCACATACAACTGGAATATTAAATTTTTGACAGGCTCTCATGAAGTTTTCAAGATTTGCAACTTTTTTTACTTTTTCTTCAATATCCGAAATATTCCAGTTTCTTTCAGGAATTATATTCATAAACTTGATTTTTTTTGATGTTATAAATTCAAGGAGTTCTACGGGATTTCTTTCTCCCTCGTTGGTCCCATCTAACCAATTACCAATGACAATTCCTCCTGCTTCATGTACCATTTGTATAAATTCATCAATTGTGGGAAAAGTTGATGGTTCAGGTTTTACATAACCAGGACCACCATTTTTAACAAGAACAGACCTGATTTTTTCCATAAAATCACCTGGTTTTTCTTTCTTTATTTTTTGAGCTTCTTCAGGTTTAATTTTCAGGATATCCGCCCAGAAAATATTATCTCTGTCGTCGTTGAAATATTTTTCTGCTTTTTCGACATAAGCTTTGATAATATGTCTTTCTGTTGGATTTTTTGAAGGTGTTAAAGGAAGTACATCTTCTTCATAGTCTATGACCACAGGACTCAAAAATTTATTTAGTTTTTCTACAACACTCCTGTTTCTTCTTTCTGCAATTGCGTGTAATTTTTCATAAATTTCTCGTGCCTTTGAACCTATTTTCGGGATTTTTTTAAATCCAAGAGCATTGATATAATAAACACCCGGTTCACCGGGAGAATTTATCACCTTTTCGGCAAGATTGGATATATAAACTCGCGTTTCAACCCCACATAAAGCAGGAACTTTGAACACTTTTGAAGCAAATTGTGTTTCCTCAAGGGCTTCAAGTGTGTCAAAATCCACTATTCCAACATACTTCAGCCCTGTTCTGAACGCTTCAAGAATAATCCTTGAAGGGGACCAATTTTTATAATTAAAAGAATGAAATGAGTGCAGGTGCATATTATGATAATGGTATAGCGTTTGAAATTTTGAGATAACGCCAATTCCAATTAATTCTTTAACTTTTTCAATTGCTTTTATTCGCTCCTGATAATCAAAAGATGAAAGTGAATCAATAATTTTCAACATTTTTTCTTATTTTTTCTTCTATGTATGAATTTGCTTTAACAATCAACGAATCTGTCCAGAATCTTGGTGGTTTTGAAAGATAGAGGTCAATATTGGCATATAACCCCTGGTCTTCTAAAATAAAATTTCTTGATAATAAGATTTCATTTTTTCCATCCCATTCTTCATGCTTCCACATCCCGGAATTCTTATAAAAACATTCAAATAATTCTCTATCAACAGTTGCGTCAAGCCCGATCCATCTGTTTTCAAGAAAAACTTTTGCAAACACATGCACGGTAGGATTACTAACCATTGAAAAGATATCTTCCGGTAATATTTCTTTGAGTATATCCTTGTGTACAATATAAACCCCGTATCCCGCTGGAATCTCTGCTTTTCTCAACAGCGCAATCTGTAAATTTGCCTTATTGAAGCATGTTCCTACCTTTTTTTTCAGTGTTTCTGACGCTTTAACACATGTATAATCAAACCTGTATTTAATTTCATCTCTCACGAAATTAAATATATTGGCAACAGTTTTGATTTCTTCCTCGCCTATTAGATTTTGTACAAAATCTATTATCTCTTTCGAGTGAATATCACAGTACCTTGTTTCTTTCAAAAATTCATCTTCCATCTATTATCCCTGTGGTATAATAATGGAAATACAGCTTAAATATATGATACATCAGGAGGAATAATGGGTAAAATAATCACAATGATAGCATGTATTTTTATCCTGTGTGGATGTGCGCATTATTCAGCGTACGAAAATTTCCAGAGGGATAAAAAACTCAGATTGGATTTTGCAAAGAAACATCCTGAGCTTTCACCCGAAATAAGACAGGCAATAGTTGAAGGGAAAATTTTACCTGGAATGGAACAAAGTTTAATAAGGATGCTTTTTGGGGAACCTGATGAAACATACCTATCAGAAACAGGAATGTTTGAAATGTGGTATTATGAGGGTTTTGCTTTTGGTTTTGATAAAGAGGGAATTCTGGTGAAATTTTTTACTCCAGAAGAAATGTCAATGAAAAAGAAAAAATCAGGGAGGTAATCATGGAAAAATTGAGATGGGGAGTTATCGGTGCTGGAGGTATTGCCTTCAGACGTACTATTCCTGAAGGTATTATCCCAGCAGATAATGCCGAGTTGGTCGCTGTTTGTGATGTCAATGAAGAACTTGCGAGAAAGTCAGGAGAGAGATTTAATGTTAGGTACTACATTAAGGAAGATGATTTAATTTCAGATTCCGATGTTGAATGCGTCTATATTGCAACACCTGCCCATCTACACTTCAAACAGGCAGAAAAGGTCCTCAAAGCAAAAAAACATGCCCTTGTTGAAAAACCAATTACTTTGAAGGTTGAGGAAGGCAAAAAACTTGTATCTCTTGCCAGAAAAAATAAAGTGAAGATTGGAGTCGATTTCATGATGAGGTTCAATACTATTAACCAAAAAATTCGGGAGATG
>JAOAAW010000117.1 GCA_026418655.1 bacterium
GACCATTACAATAGAAGGTTGCGACAGGGTGTTAAAAAAGGCAATGGAAAATAAGGTAAAACTTTATGTCGGTCATAATATGAGACATATGTCTGTAATTTTGAAGATGAAACATCTCATTGATTCGGGAATTATTGGCGAGGTTAAGGTTGGCTGGTGCAGGCATTTTATTGCCTATGGTGGAGATGCGTATTTCAAGGACTGGCACGCTGAAAGGTCTAAATCTACAGGGCTTTTACTTCAAAAGGCATCCCATGATATAGATGTTTTACACTGGCTCTGTGGAGGATATACAAAAAGGGTGACTGCTTTCGGAGGGCTTACTCTTTACGATAAAATTAAAGACAGGCATAGTCCTGAAGAAAGAGGAGATGCGACTTTCAGAATGGAAAACTGGCCACCATTAACCCAGAAACAACTCAACCCGATTATTGATGTAGAAGATGTTAGTATGATGCTAATGGAACTTGATAACGGATGTTTTTGTTCCTATCAGCAGTGTCATTATACTCCTGATTCCTGGAGAAATTATACAATTATTGGAACACACGGAAGAATTGAAAATTTTGGAGATAGTCCTGGTGATGCTGTAATAAAGGTCTGGTATCAGAGAAGTGGATATAATCATTATGGGGATATTCAATATTACATACCGCCTGCAACAGGTACTCACGGTGGTTCAGACCCATCAATAGTCAATGAATTCTTAAGGTTTGTCAGGGATGATGAGCCCATAAGAATCTCACCTGTTGAAGCAAGAAACAGTGTTGCTGCTGGATATATGGCAACGATGTCATTGAGAAATCGCGGTATGCCGATGGATATACCGCGTGTCCCTGATGAAATTGTCAGGTATTACAGCCGTTTCCTTAAAAAATATAGGTTGTCGTAATTTCTAATTTCCTGTAAAATATCTTTCAAAATTTTTACCCGGAGGATATATGGAAAAAGGTTACAGGTTTTCTTTTGGCCCATGGAATATTCATACTGGAGCAGATTCATTTGGACCACCGGTAAGAGAAGAATTTTCATTTGATGAAAAATTAGATATTGCAGTCAAATTGAAATTTGATGCAATACAGTTTCATGACGATGATATTGTTGATGTAAATCTTTCAGCCTCAGGAATTGAAAAAGGGGTCAAAGAGATAAAGAAAAAACTGGATGATAGAAATCTTGGGGCAGAATTTGTTGCCCCAAGAATATGGGAACATCCATTAACAATGGATGGAACCTTTACATCAAACAATCCGCAGGCAAGAAAATATGCTGTTGAAAGAACAAAGAAAGCCATTGATATTGCAAATCTCATCGGTACAAAAAATATTGTACTATGGCCAGCAAGGGAAGGTTCTTATAACAGGGAATCAAAGGATGCAAAGCTGGCTATAGACAGGTTCGTTGAGTATCTGAATGCGGCACTTGAATACGACAAAAACATAAGAATTCTTGGTGAAATGAAGCCGAATGAACCAATGGATGCAAGTTTTTGTCCGACAACAGGTCATTTTCTTGCCATTGCTTCAAGAACGATTGCACCTGAAAGAGTGGGTGTACTGATAGAAACAGCACATGCAATACTTGCTGGACTTGAACCATCTGATGAAATGGGATTCGCTCTTTCATTTGGAAAACTCTGGGGAATTCATCTTAATGACCAGAACGGGCTGAAATTTGACGAAGACAGAACCTTTGGTGTTGTTAACCTAAGGAGGGCATTTTCTCAGGTGTATTTGCTGGAAAAGTACGGCTACGGGAAAAATGGAGAATATGTCGGGCTTGATGTAAAGGTTTTAAGAACCCAGAAAAAGCATGTTTCTTTCAAACATCTTCAGTATAGCAGGGAAATATTCCTGGCCCTTGTTGATATTGTGCGCTCCATTGATGAAGGTAAACTGGAACAGTTAAGAACCGAGCAGGACTATGAAGAGATTGATTATTATATAACAACCAAACTTTTTGGAAAATGACCAGGGGGATAGATGTATAGAATGGGAGAAGAAGAGGTAAGAGAATTGCGTAAGGTTTTTAAAGCAAAACAACTTTTCAGGGTTGGAGATCCAGCAGCCGGACATCTTCAGGAAGTTGAGAAATTTGAGCAGGCATGGGCAAAACACATTGGTACCAATTATGCCCTTTTAATGTCTGGAGGTGGTACTGCTGCATTGATGTGCGGACTCGTAGGGCTTGGTATAGGTCCTGGTGATGAGGTTTTAATACCGACATATACATTTATGGCAACCGCAAGTGCGGTTCTCGCGGTTGGCGCAATTCCTGTGCTTGTTGAGGTTGATGATTCCTGTACAATGGATCCTGAAGATTTTGAAAAAAAGATAACTCCGCAGACAAAGGCAGTAATTCCAGTGCACATGGTTGGAATGCCAGCAAATATGGAAAAAATCTGTGAAATTGCAAAAAAACACAATTTGAAAGTTCTTGAGGATGCCTGTCAGGCAGTTGGTGGAAGTTTCAAAGGAAAAAGATTGGGCGCCTGGGGAGATGCTGGTGCCTATAGTTTCAATGTTTTCAAAATTATTGGCTGTGGAGAAGGTGGTGGATTTGTGACGGATGACAGAATAATATATGAAAGGGCTTCCATTTTTCACGATAGTGGCACTGCATTCAGACCATATGCAGGAGATTTCACAATACCGATTTTTCTCGGGCTTCAGTTCAGAGCGAGTGAAATAATGGGTGCCATAATGAATGTGCAATTGCAACGGCTTGAGGGAATCTTGCAGGATTTAAGAAAGGTTAAAAGGATTTTCATGGAAGAACTTTCTGGAATTGATGGCGTTGGTTTTGCAAGGTCAAATGATATAGAAGGTGATTGTGGCGTGGTTGTTGCTTTTAGATTTGAAACTCCAGAGAAGGCACTTATGTTTGCTCAATCAGAGGGTGTTGGTGGTTGGAGACCACTTGATAGCAGGAAGCATGTATGGTTTGACTGGGAGCCAATTGTAAATAAGCGCATCGGAGGCCATGTTGCAATGAATCCTTATAATTTCCCGCAAAATGCAAATCTGAGAAAGGACTACACAAAGGAAATGTATCCAAAATCCATAGAGAATCTTGGAAGAACTGTTTTTATTTCTGTTAATCCTGACTGGAAATTGAAGGAAATTAAAGAAAGAATAAAGGCATGCAAAAAAGCAGCAAGCAAACTGAAATAAAAGGATAATTCTATGAAACTGAAATTTTTTGATGCTAATGTTTTTATTGGAAGACCTCACAATGGACAATTTGGTTCTGTAAGCACATCTGAACAATTGGTGCAAGAAATGGATAAACAGGGGATTTCAAAGGCGATTGTCTGGCATATCTTTCAATATGAAGGTAGCATTGTTGAAGGAAACAGGATGCTTACCGAGGAGATTTCAAAATCAGAGCGACTTTATGGCTGCTGGACAATTCTGCCACCACAGACACAGGAAATTATAAAGGATGATTTTTTCAAAAAGATGAAGGAAAATAAAATTGTTTGTGTTAATGCTTTTCCTGAATGGCACAGATTTGTCCTTGATAATGTTGCTTTTGAACATTTTCTTGTCGAACTTTCTGAAAGAAAAATACCGCTTTTTCTGACAATGGGAAGAACGTGTATTACATGGGAAGGGCTTTACCGCTTGATGAAGGAATTTCCGCTTCTTACCTGTGTACTTTGTGATATTGGAATATGGGGGGTTGATAGATATACCTGGCCTTTGCTCGAAAAGTTTGAAAACTTTTATCTTGAATCAAGCCAGTTGTCTTTAGAAGAAGGCGGGATTGAGGCTACAGTGAGAAGATTTGGCTCAGAAAGAATAGTTTTTGGTACTGGTTTTCCTGTTCAGTATCAAAAAGCAGCCATACTTCAGCTTACCCATGCAGATATTTCAGACAGGGATAAGGAAAATATTGCCTCAAAAAACTTAGAAAGAATTTTACAAAAGGAACAACTATGAGCGACTTATGGAAAGAATTTCTTGAAAAAGGAAAATCTGAAGGATGTCCTGTTTATGATATGCACGGGCATATGGGTTCTTACAGCAGGATTTATTTCCCTTTTGGAGATTTTGATCCTGATATAATGAAACACCGTCTCGACAGGACAGGAATTAAAATGCTTGTTTTTTGTTCTCACTGGACATTATTTTCTCCAGATATTGGAAATAAAGCAAATATTGTTGTTGTGAGGAAATTACCGGATAGGCTAAGAGCGTATTGCGGCCTTAATCCAAATTATCCTGAAATTATTGAAAAGGATGTTGAAGAATTTGAAAAATACAGGGATGTATTTGTGGGATTTAAGTTGCTTGCGGATTATCACAGGAAGCCAATATCTGATGATGCATATAAACCTGCCTGGAAATATGCTGATAAAAATGGCCTTATTGTTTTACTTCATACATGGGGTTCAAGCCCATTTAATGGACCAGAACAGGTTAGAATTGTTGCTGAAAGATATCCCGGAGCAAAGATACTGATGGGTCATTCCTGTCATGGAGAATGGGATAAAACGATAAAGCTGATAAAGGATTTTCCGAATGTCTATGCTGAATTATGCGCTGTTGTTGATGATAGGGGCGGACTTGAGCAAATTATAGATGCAGTGGGTTCATCTCAGATTGTTTTTGGAACTGACTGGCCATGGTTCAATCATCATTACTACATTGGTGCAGTTCTTGATTCTGGCATCTCTGATGAAGATGCACACAACATTTTTCACAGAAACGCAGAAAAATTGCTTGCAGCATTAGTTTAACGATAGATGCAGCCGACCTTTGGACTGTGGGATATTATTCTTATTCTGGTTGTTACTGCCCAGGCCGGGGTTCTTACATATATTTCTGACCCGAGAAAAAAATCTCTGGTAATTGTTTTTCCTTTTCCCTTCACAATTGCAACGCTTTCCCTTGGCGGATGTATTGATGTTACAAATGTTTTAGGTCTGGTAAACCTTGCTTTTTTTACTTATGGAGTGTGGTTTTTCTATAACAGGTTGAAGATTAATATTGTCTTTTCAATAGTATTCTTTGCCATCCTCTATTGTTTTATTGGTATTTTCCTTGCGAAAATTCTTAGAAGAACAGAATTTACTTTTTGGTTTTCATCATTTATGGTCTCAATCTTTGCATTGTGCCTTGCTTTTTTTACACCTTGTGCACATGAGAGTCCGTACAGAACAAATCTACCTGTATGGATTAAAGTGCCAGTTATAGCCCTGGTTGTTATTTTTCTTGTTACTATCAAAAAATTTCTTTCAGGATTTATGACCGTTTTTCCCATGGTTGGAGTCATTGCTGCCTATGAAGGAAGATTTATGTTACAAAGTATATGCCGCCAGATCCCTGTTTTAGTAATCAGCCTTTTATCATTGATGATGACAGCTAAAGTATTGATATCTTATACAAATCTTTACTTTGCACTTCTTTGTGGCTGGATTGTTTTTTTGATTGTTCTGAAATTAACTGGTTCATTTTTATGGAGTCAATCGTGCCTAGAAAAATTGAAGGATTAACCTTTATTTCGGCTGTCCTGGCTCCTTGTCCTGCAACAGATATGAGAAAACTTTATTATCAATGGGTCAATATGGGTAAAGATGTTCTTGCAAAAACCATTGAAAATGCTTATGGTGGAACACCTGAAATGATGCCTCATGAATACAGAAAAAGATCAGCCATATATCACGTTAAAAAATTTCATTCAATTCCAGTTGCAATCATCCATGGGGATGCGGATATGTTAATACCTGTGGAGCACTCAAGAACCTTTGTAAAAAGAGCGAGCAAGTTCGGGATAAAGCCTTTATACTGTGAAATAAAAGATGGAGACCACGACTCACCTGTTAGAGATTTTAAGATTATTGAAAAAACATTGTTGTGGCTGATATCTAAATGGCAATGAGGATGATTGAGATACATGCAATAATAAGTCCTATTGCCTGACGGATTGTTGGTTTTTCTTTCCATATCATGCTGGCAAACATTGTTACCAGCAGTAAACTTGCACAGCTTGAAATCGGAAAAAAGACAATACCGGGCAGCAGGATTATTGCCTTGAGAGAGAAAATACCACCAGCAATCAGGGAAAAACCAATAACCATTCCAAGAAAAAGTTCATCTTTTTTAATTCTCCTTTTTGTGATGAAAAAGGCAACCATGGCACTAAGAAGCGCAAAAATATGGAAAATAAAAAGGTAAGAGTTTACAGAAGAAGGTGCGACTTCACCCGCCATTTTCCACGTTGTGTCAGAAATCCCACTCAGAAAAAAACTTATGATAATATATTTTAACCACATTTCTATTTACTCTTATCTTCCTGTAAGAGAAAGATTGCCAGTGGTACAAGAATAAGGCCTATCGTTTGCTTTGCGTCTGGTTTTTCTTTCCAGAAAAATATGGAAGCAATGACAGGTACAATCACAGAAAGATTTACAGCAGTCCAGGAACTTGAAATTTTTCCATATTTCAATGAGATAAGAAGTGTAAGCCTCGAAAGAAAAATTGTGATTCCACCAACAAAAGCAAGTAATGTTACCTGTGCAGAAGGTCTAAAGGTATCAAACAGGAAAAGATAAAATAGCATTAAAAATACAGCGGCAATCCTTTCTGAAAAAATGAGAGATATTCTATCACAACCAACCTGATTTGCGTGCTTATAGGCTAAAGCCGCAATTGTATAGAAAATTACACTTAAAAAAAGGTAAGTCATAGACTTATTTTAAACTGGCAACCTTTTTCACTGCTTCTGCCACAGCTTTTGGCACATCCTTATTAAAAGGTGAAGGTATGACGTAATCAGGATTTAATTGTTTTTCGGGTATTATTCCTGCTATTGCTTTTGCTGCTTCAATTTTCATTTGTTCAGTAATCTGACATGCTCTTGCATCAAGAGCTCCTCTGAATATTCCGGGAAAAGCAAGAAGGTTGTTTATCTGATTGGGATAGTCACTTCTTCCTGTTCCTACAATAAACGCTCCTGCCTTTTTTGCCTGCTCGGGCATTATTTCAGGCACAGGATTTGCCATAGCAAATATTATAGGATTTGGTTTCATTTTCTTTATCATTTCACCACTTACAAGATTTGGCCCTGATAGTCCAATAAAAATGTCAGCGTCACATAGTGCATCAGAAAGACTTCCCTGATTTGATTTAGCAAGATATTTAAGTATTTCAATTTTTGCTGAATTCATGCCAGTTTTTCTTCCCTTACAGATTATTCCGTTTCTATCACACAGAAAAACTGTTTTCACTCCATATCTGCGAAGAATTTTCGTAACAGCGATGCCCGCAGCACCTGCACCATTTATGACAACTTTGACAGATGATACTTTCTTATTCGCAAGTTTCAAACTATTGATGATTGCAGCTAAAACTACAATTGCTGTTCCATGCTGATCATCATGGAAAACTGGAATTTTCAATTTCCTTTTTAATATCTTCTCAATTATAAAGCATCTCGGGCTCGAAATATCTTCAAGGTTTATTCCACCAAACCCGGGTGCGATGGCACAAACCGTTTCAACTATTTTTTTTACATTTTTTGTTGCAAGACATATAGGGTATGCATCAACTCCACCGAATTCTTTAAATAATATTGCCTTGCCTTCCATCACAGGCATAGCAGCTTCTGGACCTATATCTCCCAGTCCGAGAACAGCAGTTCCATCTGTAACAACTGCAACTGAGTTAGATTTGATTGTATAGTTGTAAGCAAGGGAAATATTTTTTTCAATCATTTTACAAACTTCTGCAACGCCGGGAGTATAAGCTATTGAAAGATCTTCCTTTGTTTTTAGAGGTGTTTTTATTGATATTTCAAGCTTTCCGTTTGTATGAGCTTTAAGGATTTTTTCTCTTGTAATTTTTATCATGTTGAACTCCCTTTTGCGTTAATCAATGACATCGTTTTTTCAAGACCCTGATTCAGTATCATCTTAATTATTGATACTGCATTTTGTATCATTTGGTTCACTAATTCTTTTTCATCATCCTGGAAATCCGAAAGCACATAATCAACAAGATTCTGACCTGCCTGTGGTTTTCCTATCCCTATTCTAAGTCTTGGAATGTTCTGTGTGCCAAGAAGATCAATTATTGATTGAACTCCTTTATGACCGCCACTGCTTCCTTTTTTTCTTATCCTTAGGGTCCCCATTTCAAGATTAATATCGTCATATATTAAGAAAAGCTCATCAGGTTTTATTTTAAACTTTGTACAGATACTCAATGCCGCTTTACCACTTTCATTCATAAAGGTACGGGGGACTGCAACAACTACCTTGTTATTTTCTATTTCTATTTCGCTTGCGAAAAAGTATATGTGACGCCATTTTTTTTGTACGCTATCTGCAGTTTTGAGAAGTTCTTTAATAACTTTGGCACCAATATTGTGTCTGGTATTATGGTATTTTTGTCCAGGATTTCCAAGTCCGAGAATAACCACTTAACTGCCTTTTTCAGTTTCTTTTCTTGCTTCTCTTTCCTTTCTGCGTTCCTCTGCAATTTCCTGTGTAATAACTTTTGGCTGCTGTATTTCTTCGGTTGTTGCCACTTCCTCCGGTGCAGGAGCCTCCTCTGCCTTTGGAGCAAGAATGGTTGCTATCACATGTTCTGCATCTCCAATTAAACGAACACCTTCTGGAGGGATGATATCTTTTAAATGTATACTCTCACCTATTTTCAGGTTTGTAATATCTATTTCTATATTCTCTGGAATTGAGTCAGGAAGTCCCTCAACCTCTATTTCCCTCATTTCCTGTTCAAGTATCCCACCTTCCTTTACCCCAGTACATTCACCAACCAGCTTTAATGGGATAATGATTTTAACAGGTTGATTCTTTCCAATATGATAGAAATCTATATGAAGTATTTCACCCGTAATTGGATTGAACTGGATTTCTTTGACTATCGTTTTAAGTACAGTGCGTGAACCCGAATCTTCAATTACAAGGTCTGCCATTACGTTGTGTCCGGATATATGTCTTATAGTTTTCTCTGCAGATTTTTTCTCAATGGATATAAGCTTATTTTCCTCATCGGCTCCATACACAACCGCAGGAATAAAGCCACTTCTTCTTAAAGAACGACTCGCACCTTTGCCTCTATAACTGCGTATCTTTCCGGTAAATTCGACCAATTTTTTTTCTTTTTCGACCATTTTTTATCCCTCCACAGAGGATGATGAAAGCAGAATAAAGTTTAACATTAAACGACATATTGTCAATAGTGCCCACATATGGTAAAAAATAACGTTATGGAAATTTATTTCAGAAAAGAGCTATTGGAATACAGAGAACCAGGCCATCCAGAAAGTCCAGAAAGACTAGAAGCGATTGTTAATTTTCTGGTAAAGCAGGGTAGACACAATTTCCTAACCTTTGAGCCAGTTTCAGAGTCTGTTCTTCTGGAGGTGCACTCACAGCAACTTATTGATAACGTAAAGAATAATAAATTTTTTGACCCAGATACACCGAAC
>JAOAAW010000159.1 GCA_026418655.1 bacterium
CCGCCGTTTCTACCGATTTCATCAAGTAATTTTTTTACCTGGTCTTTTGTTTGCTGTACTGTTCCAAAAGGAAGCAATTGCTGGATGCTTATACCCCCGTAAAATGAAAGACGGTCTCCAAATTTCTTTTTAATTTCAAAAACATCCATTACTTCAGGCTGAAATGGATTGAATACATCAAGACCTGCTTCAATGAGAAATGGAAAAAGCTCGTCCACCTTTCCACATGAATGTATCAAGACATATTTTCCTTTAGATTTCACAAATCCATACATCTCCTTAATCCTTGGTTCTATAAATTCGTGCCATAGGTGCGGTCCCATAATTAATCCTGATTGTTGTCCCCAGTCATCACCAATCATGATGCCATCCACTTCAAAACTGCAAAATTTTTCCAGTATTTTCAGATTATACTCCATAATTCCATCAAATAGCTTATGTACAAACTTTTTATCTGTAACCATTGCCATAAGAAGATTTTCCATCCCTGTCATTGTCCATGCCCGTTCAAAAAGACTGAATCCTAGACTTGCAATGCAAAAACAGTTTTCAGTGTTCTGACTTATTGACTCTGACATTTTCCTTTCATCAAAAACGTATTCAGGATCGGGAAAGATGTACTGGTCTATATTTTCAGGTGATACAACAGCATTGCAAACAGTACCAATATCCTTATCTATTTTTCTGTTCCATCTCACACCAAAATGGTCTTCCCATATATCAGGTTCAATTTCTTTCCAGAGCCCATCCCTTTCCCATGCCACATAATAAAGATGGTTTCCCAGTTTCTTTTCAAATTCAGGATCATTGTAATACTGAGCCATCTGTTGTCTGACTCTGACTGTAAAACTGATCTGATAAGGTATCCTTGAACACTGACGATGTTGCAATGATTGAATAACAATTTCTCTCTTTGTCATATTGCTTCCTCCCTTTATATTCGTCCATATAATTTACGTTTTTTCCTCAAAATTGTAAAATATGTTCATGGAAAAAGAGAAACTTGAGCAAATTTTGAAGAAATACAAAAATGGGAAGTACAGTTTAGAAGAAGTTCTTGAGGAACTGAAAATTCTTCCGTTTGCAGAACTGGGTCATTCCAAAATAGATCATCACAGAGCATTGCGAGCAGGATTTCCAGAAATCATATATGGAGAGGGAAAAAAAATTGAACATTTAATTGAAATCATTGCTGAACTGAAAAAAAGATACACAAGATTTATAGCCACCAGAATATCAAAACAACAGGCTGATTATATTTTAAAGGAATACCCGGATTTGGTGTATTTCCCAGAGGCAAGAATACTCACAGGCAAAATAGCAAAAGAAAGGAAAAAAAAGGAAGTTGCAGTTATATGCGCAGGTACCTCTGATTACCCTGTTGCTGAAGAAGCAGCGATTATCCTTGAAATCATGGGCATAGGTGTCGAAAGGGTTTATGATGCCGGTATAAGCGGAATCCATAGAATTGTATCCCAGCTAAAAAAAATCAATAGATGTAAAATTCTCATTGTTGTTGCAGGCATGGAAGGTGCATTACCTTCTGTTGTTGCAGGACTGACAGGAAAACCTGTGATTGGTGTACCAACATCTATTGGATATGGTACAAACTTAAATGGTTTTGCTCCACTACTGACCATGCTTAACAGTTGCAGTCCCATTGTGGTCGTGAATATAAATAATGGTTTTGGCGCTGCATTTTTTTCGCATCTATTATTGAGAAAATGAACATTTTTGAAAATCTGATAAAATAATAGACATAAAAAGGAATCGTATGAAAAAAATTCAGGTACTTATGTTTTCCCTTCTAATGGCAGTGTTTTTTTCTGGATGTGTGTTTTTACCATCGTACCGAGCTGAAAAAGAAGGAAGAAAGATAATCACTGATTACCCGATGAATAGGGCTGCTGTTGCAAAAGCAATAAAAGAAAATCGTGTCATCCCGGGAATGACAATGGAGGAGGTAGTGGAAAGCTGGGGAAATCCAGACATTGAACATGAGCTAATCATCAATGGTAAGGTTTACTATTCCTGGGCATACAGAAAAGATTATAGAACACGCATCCTTTATTTCCGTCACGGTATTCTTGTTGAGATAAGGTAGAAAATGGTTTTTTCCGATAGATGGATAAAACAAAACGCAAAAAAAGGACTCATAGAGCCATTCTTTGTCTCGAATGTAAGAAAAGGTGTTATGAGCTATGGTGTTTCTTCCTATGGCTATGACTTTGTACTTGCTGAAGAATTCAAGATTTTTACTGGAAAAAAACCAATAGATCCAAAAAATCCTCAATCTGATTCTTTCAGGGATTTCACTGGAAAAATTTGTGAAATTCCACCAAACAGTTTTGTACTGGGAAGAAGCGTAGAATATTTCAGGATTCCACGAAATTGTCTCGGGATATGTTTTGGAAAATCAAGTTATGCCCGTTCTGGAATAGTGGTTTATGTAACTCCTCTTGAACCAGAATGGGAAGGCCATATAACCATTATGATTGCAAACCACGCTCCTGTTAAGAATAGGGTTTATGCTGGTGAAGGAATATGCCAGGTTGTATTTATGAAGGCAGCAAACATATGTGAAAAGTCATATGCTGACAAAAAAGGAAAGTACCAGAAGTCCCATGGTATCATCTTCAGCAGGTAAAAAGACAAGAATTGAAGCGGGTATTGATATTCTTGAAAGAACAAGAATTAAGAAAGCCATAAAAAAATATGGTGATAGATTTGTAAACAGGATTTTCACAACCCGCGAAATAAGAAATTTTCCGGAGAAAAAAGAAATTTACTATTCCATAGGTTTCTCATTGAAAGAAGCCTTCTGGAAAACGCTCGCACCACAAATTCAAAAAAGGATATATTTTGATGACATAGAAATCATATGGAAAAAACAAAAGCCGGAAATTTTTCTATCAGGAAGAAAAACAAATAATCTAGAAGTATCACTTTTTTATAACAGGAAACTTGTTATTTGCTCGATCTTAAGGCATACAGAGAAAAATCAATGAAAAAGTACCACATTATTACGGGCGGAATGGGGTTTATTGGAAGCGCGCTTGTCTGGAAATTGAATGAAATGGGTATTGACACTATTATCATTGTGGATTCTCCTGACAAACCGGATTCATGGAAGAACATTGCTAATTTACGGTTTTATGATATCGTCAGCAAAGAAGATTTTCTAACGATTGTTGAAAAAAATGCGCTTAAAAAATCAATTTCTGGAATTTTGCATATGGGAGCATGTTCAGATACAACAGAAAAAAATGCATCATTCCTGCTTGAAAACAACTACCAATATACAAAAAAAATTGCTTTAGCAGCAATAAAAAACAACTGGAGGTTTGTATATGCATCTTCTGCCGCGACATATGGAAATGGACCTGATTTTATTGATAACGAAAGTAACCTTTCTTCATTGAAACCTTTGAATATGTATGGTTATTCAAAGTATCTTTTTGACCTATGGGCATACAGAAATGGGTTTTTGAAAAAAATTGCTGGATTGAAGTTTTTTAATGTATTTGGACCAAATGAATATCATAAGGGTGAAATGCGAAGTGTGGTGGTCAAGAAATTTTTTGAAATACAGCAAACAGATTCAGCCAGACTTTTTAAGTCTTACAAACAAGAATATCCAGATGGAGAGCAAAAAAGGGATTTTATCTACATCAAGGATGCAGTGGAAATGACTCTTTTCATTTATTTTAAGCCTAGGGTTAACGGAATATTTAATATTGGAACAGGCATTGCGAGAAGTTTTAATGATATTGTTAGATGCATATTCAATATACTTGGAAAAAAGGAAAAAATCCAGTATATTGAAATGCCTGATGTTATAAAAAATTCTTACCAGTATTTCACACAGGCAGACATTTCAAAAATACGCAAAGCAGGATATAAAAAAGAGTTATTTTCTCTTGAATCTGGAATTGAAGATTACATAAAAAAATATTTGCTCTCAGAAAACCCGTATCTGAAAATTCAATCCTGACCTATTTTTTCATTCAATCTCAGCGCAATTTTATCAAAAAGATAAGAGACACAGGCAATATATGCAGCATGAGAATATGCAGTCGGACCATGTGTTTGACCCTGAAGAACAAATAATTCAGGCCGAACAATTTTTGATGAGGCACATAACCTTGCAAAAAATTCAAAACATATCTTCGCATCAACCCGTGGGTCTTCTTCGCCCATTGAAACAAGTAAGAATCTATCTGCAAGAAGTGGAATTAATTCAGTTCCACTCGACGAAATAACAAATTTATCCTGGCTGATAGTCTGAAATTCATTAATCACCCTCAGGTCAATAACAGGAGCATGAATCGCTGCAGCATAGACCCTTCTGTCGTAAGCCATGATGTGTAATGCAGAAAAACCACCCCTTGAAATACCGGTTAATACAACTGTCTGTTTCCACGCAAGGTTCTCCTGCAAACAGATGTCAATTACTTTTGAACCAATGTTTCTTATTCTTCCAATAATATCTATACCATCAGAGATGGCTTTTGCCCAGTTTATGATACCTTCTCCATAGCAATCTATAAGTTCGCCATGTCCCGGAAGATCAAACGATGCCACATTATGGCCTGCAGAAAGAAAAATATCAGGAATTGTCTTGTAATCAGGATGGTTGAAAACTGTTGTCCGGTCTGTGGCAAGTGCTATCAACAATGCAGGTCTATCAATTCTATTTTCTGGAATTCTAACCCCAAAGGTGTATTTTTTACCATCAACTTTAAAATCATAAATTTTTTCAGTAAACTCAGGCGTATTCATGAATTTAATCCATTCTCATAAGGCAGGGGAAGGGAAAAAATACCCCTTCCCCTTTATTATTATTTTTTAGGTTTCATTGGCTTTCCACAACACACAGGTGCTGGCTGGTCTTCATCCACTACTTTTGTCGGACACTTTTCAGGTGCAACCGCGCACTGATATTCCTTTTTCTCTTTCTCCCTGGACCTGCTGCAACATCTACACATGATTTCACCCCCTTTTGTCTATCCAATTTATTAGAATGTTTTAAAATATTCTTTACCGGCATTGCAGAGTGGACATCTTTCAGGTGCATCTCCCTCCAGCGTCCAACCGCAAACTGTGCATACTGAAATTTTTCCGATCTCAACATCCATACCTGCTTCCACTGCCTGCTTTGCTTTTGAATAAAGTCCAGCATGTACCTTTTCTGCTGAAATGGCATAATTTATGCTCTTTTGAGCAATCTTCTCTTCCTGCAATTTTGCCACAGCATCGTATGCAGGATACATTTCTTCAACCTCATAGGTTTCACCTGAAATCGCTGTCTGAAGATTTTCAACCGTTGAACCGCACTCCCCAAGCGCCTTTAAATGATTTGTTGCATGTACCTGCTCTGCAAGTGCAATTGCTCCAAAAAGCCTTGCAACATTTAACTTGCCTTCTTCTTTTGCCTTGTTTGCAAAAATGAGATACTTCATATGAGCCTGACTTTCTCCAGCAAATGCGGCTTTGAGATTTGCTTCTGTCATTTTTTTCATCGAAACCTCCTACTTTTTGAGTTTAAATGTTACTGATGCAACCCTGTGTCCAAGGAATCGACATAAAACTTTTTCTTCTTCTGAAAGTTCTTTGAAGTTCTGTTCCAGACCAACAACATGACTTGCACCATAAGGAGTACCACCTGTCTTTGTCTTCATCAGTTCAGGAGTTCCTGATGGAATACCCACGATTATCATTCCATGATGTAATAGAGTAAGCATAGCAGAAAGACAGGTTGACTCCTGCCCACCATGTAAAGAAACCGATGATGTAAATATTCCAGCAGGTTTCCCAATCAATGCACCTTCAAGCCATAGCGGACCTGTCTTGTCAAGAAAGTTTCTCATCTGGCTGCACATATTTCCAAACCTTGTTGGAGTTCCAAGAACAAGCCCATCGCATTTTCTCAGATCATCCAGTGTTGCGACTTGAACATCTTTCTGCCATTCGATAGCCCTCTGGATATCAGTATTCTTTTTTACCACGGCTTCAGGCAATAAATCTGGTACTTTTCTCAATATTGGCTGCGCATTCTCAACCTCTGAGACGCCATTACAAACTTCCTGCGCCATTTTGAAAACATTTCCATACATACTGTAATAGAGCACCAAAATTCTCACATTTTTGTCTGACATTTTTTCACCATAAACTGTTATTCAATCTCAATTGTTTTTTCACCCTGCCACAATCCGTGAAGATTGCACATTTCCCATGCTTTCAGAAAACCGTGGCTATGGGAAAGTTTTACCCGGAAGGTTACCTTTGGAGATGAAGAACCACCGTTAAAGTAAGCCCTTGCAAGAAATGTATCACCGCTATAAAGTTCGACCCATTCAATAAAATGTCCCGGTTCATTGGGATGAGGCACAAGCTTTCCGACCTCAACGGTTACCTCAAACTCTTCATCTCTCTTTACCCTATCAGGAGCAGTTATCACAGGTACGTGCTTTTTTTCAAAATCCGTCATACTGGCAGGATCTTTGGGCCTGTTTACCCCGCACAGAATATCACTCTCACACTTATATTCTTTTTTCTCTTCCATTTTCCTCCTTTGTAATTTAATTTTAGATGATGAAATTTCACTGAAGGTTCATTTTTCTCGTGCAAAAACAAAATTACCTTCAGAATATAATTCAGCCTGAACGGTTTTCAAAAGCATGTCTCTTGGTTTTTTTGAGATGCTGTTAATTGCAACAAAAATATAGGGGATACTTCCATCAAACCTCCCGACTTTTATGTTGGCACCATTTTTGCCGTTTATCATCACGCCAATTTTGCCATCTTTATCCTTCACGAGTCTTCCTGTCGCAGGTGTCTTTGAAAACTTTGGATTTGATGAATCCCAGCAGGTTGTAACTCTGTGCCTCTTAAAATTTCCTGATTCGTCGGGTATGCACAATGAACGTATTTCTACAATTTTCTGCCCTATTGAAAGGCTTTTACTCAGAGTTTTCCAATACATGGACTTTTTCTTCTTACTGATGTATTATAACATAATTAAAAAAACTAGGAGGTAAGATGGATGAAAGAGTAAAAAAAATAATCAGACAGATGAGTATAGAAGAAAAGGTGGCTCAAATCTCATGCATTGAAAGAAACGAACTTCTTGAAAATGATTATTTTTCTCAATCAAAAACAGAAAAAGCACTTGAAAATGGCGCAGGACAGATCAGTCCTGTTTTAAGGCCATTTGACCCTGAAACAGGAACAAAGATTGCCAATGAAATACAGAAAAACGCATTGAAAAAAGGTCCTAAAATTCCTGTTATTATACATGATGAATGCCTTCACGGATGTATGGCTAAGGGTTCAACAAGCTTTCCACAGTCCATTGGACTTGCCAGTAGCTGGGACCCTGAAATGGTTGAAAAAATTGCACAAATTATTGGTAAGGAGACCAGAGCAAGGGGGATTCATCAGGCATTATCCCCAACAATAAATATAGCACGAGATACAAGACATGGAAGGGTTGAAGAAACCTATGGTGAAGATCCTTATCTAACATCTCTGATGGCGGTTTCCTTTATAAAAGGGCTGCAAAGTCAGAGGGTTATTGCAACCCCAAAGCATTTTGCCGCTGATTTCGCAGGTGATGGTGGAAGGGACAGCAGTCCAACATTTTTTTCAGAGAGAATTTTAAGAGAAGTGTTCTTTCCTGCCTTCAAAGCAAGCATTCAGCAGGCAAAGGCATGGTCTTTGATGGCTGCATATAATTCAATAAATGGAATCCCTTCTTCTTCAAACAGATGGCTTTTGACAGATATTTTAAGAAAAGAATGGGGCTTTGAAGGATTTGTTGTTTCTGATTATGGATCTGTATGGGGACTTTATGGAAGTCACAGGGTCGCTGATTCTCTTGCAGTTGCAGGAAAACTTGCACTTGAAGCAGGTCTCGATATTGAAATACCTTCTTCACCTTGCTTTTCACATCTTGTTCAGCTTGTAAAAGAAGGAAAAGTATCAGAAACTGTTATTGATCAGGCTGTTGAAAGAATTTTGAAAGGTAAGATGTGGCTTGGACTTTTTGACAATCCATTTGCAGACCCTGAAAAAGCAGCAAAAATTTGTGATTGCGACCAGCACAGAAAACTTGCTCTTGAATCGGCAGAAAGATGTGTGGTGCTTCTGAAAAATAAAGGAATACTTCCTTTAACGCAGGATATTGGTTCCGTAGCAGTTATTGGACCGAATGCAGATGAAGTAAGACTTGGTGGGTATAGTGGATTCGGGATAAAGGTGGTTACAGTCCTTGAAGGAATAAAAAACAGTATTTCAAAAAGAACAAAGTTGTATTATGCTGAAGGTTGTAAGGTCAATGATACAAATAAAGCGGGTTTTTCAAAAGCTGTCTCTGCGGCCAGCAAAGCAGACATTGCGATTCTTGTGATGGGTAATTCTTCTGAAACTGAAGGAGAAAATAGAGACAGATGCAATCTGAATCTTCCTGGTGTTCAGGAAGACCTAATAAAAGCAGTTGCAGACACAGGAACCCCTGTAATAGTAGTTTTAATCAATGGCAGTGCCATTACAATGACAAACTGGATTGATTATGTGGATGCGGTAATTGAAGCATGGTATCCTGGTGAGGAAGGCGGTAATGCAATTGCTAACATAATTTTTGGGAAAACAAATCCATCAGGAAAACTTCCCATAAGTTTTCCAAGATACACAGGACAGCTTCCTCTTTACTATAATCACCTTCCCTGCCTGAGAACATATGATTATGTGGAAGTGAGGGGATTTCAACCACTATTCCCATTTGGATTCGGATTGAGTTACACGAATTTTGCTTATAGGAATCTGAAAGTTACTCCAGAAACATTTTCTGGTAAAGGTCAAATAAAGATTTCAGTGGATATAGAAAATACAGGAAAATATGAAGGAGAGGAAATCGTGCAATTGTATTTGAGGGATATTGTGTGCCGCATTATAAGACCGGTTAAGGAACTTAAAAGATTCAAAAAAATCCATTTAAAACCAGGAGAAATACAAACTGTACATTTTTCGTTGAATGAAGAAGACCTTTCATTTCTTGATGAAAATTTCAATCCAATAGTTGAATCAGGAACATTTGAAGTCATGGTGGGACCTGATAGTGCCAATGTATTGAAAACAACGTTGGAGGTAAAATAATGTGTCAAAAGAAATATTTAAAAAAATTCTGAATCTTGAGTTTACCGAAAGAATTGGCAGAACAGAGTACTGTGACCATCCGCAATTGATTAAACATATTACTGGACTTGACCCGAAAAGTCCTGATCAGGCATACCAGGCATATAAAAAATTTTATGATTGGGTCCCGTATGATTTTTTATGGTACGGCAATGATGGACCTGAATGGGCGTCATTGGGAAGAACAACTGACATGGGCCATGCTGTTTATCAGGTAGATGGAACTGATTACAGAAAACCAAAGCCATGTCCTTTCAGTTCTGTTGAAGAAGTTTTAAGTTTTGATGCAGCAAAAGAATATGGTATCCCTGATATTGATGAGAGAGCAGAATATTTCAGAAAATCTCTTGATGAGGTTCAAAACCAGTTTCCTGATATTGTGATACCTGGTGGCTATTATAAAACACTTGTTTCTGGTTGCATTATTAGCTTCGGATGGGAAATGTTTCTTGAAGCAGTAGGCACTGACCCGATCAGATTTGGTGATTATGTCCTTGAAGGTTTTTTCAATCTGTCAATGGCAAATTTCAGAGCATGGGCAAAGGTTAAACCCCTGGTTTTCATCTGCCACGATGATATGGTCTGGTCAAATGGAGCAATCTTTAACCCCGCCTGGTACAGAAAATTCATTTTTCCCAGATACAAAAAACTCTGGAGTATTCTGAAGGAGAACGGAATAAAAATTCTCTTTTGCTCGGATGGGAATTTCACGCAGTTTATTGATGATATTGCAAACGCAGGTGCAGATGGATTTATATTTGAACCATTGACTGATCTTGACTGTATTGTAGAAAAATACGGTAAAACACACGTGATTGTCGGCAATGTTGACTGCAGAATTCTGACCTATGGCACAAAACAAGATATTGAAAAGGAAGTACTAAGATGTATAAACATTGCAAAAAATTGTCCTGGTTTTGTGATGGCTGTCGGAAACCATATACCACCAGATGTGCCGATAGAAAACGCAATGTACTATTTTGAAGCAGTGAAAAAGTACCAATACAGATAGGAGGAAATTATGAAGCCAGAAAATAAGAACCTTTTTAATATTGATTGTAATGGATTTTTTTACAAGTACAACAAAAAAAGTCTGTGGTATTATCCTGAAAACAAAAGATTCAATGCAAAACATATACATCACTGTATTGATGTTCTTGCTGATAGTGGAGTGGATACTGTTGTAATAAACAGCAATGCCCAGGTTGCCTGGTATCCAAGCAAGGTCGTTGAAACAAATCTGGACGGCTATAAAAGAGGAGACAAAACATTTTTCTTTGGTCATCTCCTCGGTCAGTCAATGACAGAAGAACAGGTTGACAGATATCTCAATGACATGGTGATTTTGATGGACAGATATCTTGATCTTGCCGAAGATGGGGTTGACTGGCTGGCAGAAGCAACAAAAGCATGTAGAAGAAACAAACTTTCTCCATGGGTGTCAATCAGGATGAATGATATGCATGGAGCCAGCTTAAAACCTGAGTATGACTTTATGAATTGTAAACTGTTCAAAGATAAAAAAATGAGACTTAAAGGAACAACAAGTAATCCAGAAGAACCACCCAGTGTTTCCTGGCAGGGCCTCAACTATGAAAAAAAAGAGGTACGCAATTATATGAAAACACTCATTCAGGATTGTATAGAAAATTACGATTTTGATGGCATTGAACTGGACTGGACAAGATGGCCATTGTGCTGTGAAGTTCCTGCATCTCAACAGGCAATAAACACAATCACTGCATGGCATACTGAAATAAGGGAACTCTGCAAAAAAAAGGAAAGAAAAACAGGAAGACCATTCTATATGGGAATCAGATATGCCGGTACATTTGAACAGTTAAAACAGATAGGAATAGACATACCTGAAATGGTAAAGCACAATCTCATAGACTTTGTGTGTCCAACAAATACCTGGCAGACAAGCTGGGATATACCCTGCGACAGAATCAAAGAACAACTCGGGGATCATATTGCTGTTTATGGTGTGATTGAACTTGGAACAAACTGGTTGATGGTGTATTTCCCGGGAGGCAATCCCAATGATTATATCGGCGCCTCTGATGCAAGAGGATATAGACTTTCAGCATTCAACCCACAGATTCTCTGGGGAAATGCAGCAGGTAAACTTGTTTTAGGTTGTGATGGTATTGAAACATTTAACTTTTTCTGTGCTGACACTCCGAGCCACTGGCCATGGGAAAAAGCCAATTGTTTTGCTGATTATCAATCATTAAAAAACCTTCATGATATTGAGTTTCTGAAAGGAAAATCTAAATTCTACACATTTTCTTCTGGTATTGGTTTTTATGTTCATAATTTTTTTGAAACAGTGGGGCAGGTTCCATTTCACATTGAACCACAGTGCAGGAAAGAGCTTTTGCTTCCCATGATGAAAGAACCTGCAAATAAAAAAATGTCACTGACCATTCAACTCGTGGTTGAAAAACAGGAAAAAATACCACCACTTGGTATCAGCTTTAATGGTTGCTGGCCAAATTTTAGAAGCATTCAGACAGACAAACTTTTGTGCAGTGTCGGCGGTTATACCCATCATGTACCTGAGCATACAGCCTTCAATTTTGAATTCGATCCGTGCTTAATAAGGGACGGTTTTAACAGCATTGTTGTGATGAACGGAAGCCATAACTGGTATAACAGCAACGATAGAAAACAGGAAACTGTCAGGGTTGTAAGTGTTGAACTTCTTTACCATAGCAAGGGATAAAAAATGTATGTAAAAAGTATAAGACGGATAACAAATGATAGCTGTCATAATGCTTTTACAGGTGCTTGCTTTTTCAAGGGTTCGCTTTATGTTGCATACAGGCAGGGAGCCGCACATGCAGACCCTACAGGAAAAATAATAGTACTGCGCAGTGATGACCAGGGAAAACACTTTGAAAATGTTGCAACATTTAGAAAAACAGCTGATGCAAGGGACCCTCATCTATACACAGACGGTAACAGGCTTTTTGCGGTTGGTTTTGAAGCAGGTCTTGAGAGGGCATCCTTCACTGCTTATACAGAAGATGGAAGAAACTGGAGCGAGTGGAAAAAAATGGAAGGAACAGAAAATTTTATTATGTGGAGGCCACAGTTTTACAATGGAAAATATTTCTGTGCAGGATATGGAGAATTTGAATGGAGAAAAACTTCAACAGTCGCCTGGTTTGAAAGTGATGATGGAATAAAATGGGAAAAAATTTACGAGATACATAAAGGGAAGGACATGCCCACAGAATGTTTTCTTGATTTTAAAAAAGATGGTACAGCAGTAATGCTGATGAGATGCGATGATAAAAGCAAGAGACCGTATCTGTGCACATCAAAACCACCATACAGAAAATGGGATAAGATTCGTCTTGATATTCCACTTCTTGGTCCGTGTTTATGGCTGGTTAAAAACGAAATCTGGATTTCTGGCAGATGGTTTTTACATCCTGATGTTACCCATGTTGGTGTTTTCAGAGTTAAAAAAAACAGACCTGAACTAAGGCTGGTTCTTCCATCAGGCCCTGGCTCTGACCTTTCCTATATGGGAGTGGCAAAAGACCCTGAAAATCCAGTAAGATTCTGGTTTTCATATTATTCTGGACATACTTCACCTGAAGATCCGTCTATTGACCAGTTCAGTCATCCTGATATTTATCTGGTTGAAGCTATTTTCAGCACTGGAAAAGAGGATTTTATCCTTGACTGGATGGTTTCTGATGTTCAGTATATTTCACTTGATAAGGCAGAAATTCCTGATATAAGTGATAGTACCTTGAACTGGAAAAGTTTACACGGCTATTCAGAAAAAGATATGAAAAAAGGTGTATCACCATCAGCGGTTGGTTTTGTCGATGCAGGTAAAATTATAAAGAAAAAGAGCGGGGTTATTTTTTTCACGACAAAGTTAGAACTCGGGCCCATGGAGAAAGCAAGACTTTATCTCGGTTATGATGGTCCTGTTGTTGTTTGGTTCAACAGAGAAAAAGTTTTCTCTGGTGCAGGAACAAATCCAGCAATCGCAGACCAATCATCAGTTGCTGTAAAACCAATTCATGGAACAAATACAATAACAGTTGCCCTTGATACCAACAATGGAAAAGCAGAAGGAATTTTTTGCAGGATAAAATCTGAATGATAGGTGAAAAATGAAAAGAATAATGTTTTTTCTTCTTGTGCTCTGGTGTATATCTTACGCTGACTTACAGCCATCACTTATTGATTATCAGGCGCGCTTACCTGAAATTTCCTCTCAAATTCCACAGATTATAAAAGCAGCTGAATTTGCTGCAAATCATGTCCTGAAATATCCTGACACACTTATCAATGTTCCTTATGAAAGTCAGATGACATTCAGTGAAGAACTGATAAACCGGGCTGGAGGCCTATCTATTATATATCTGTCTCTTATACACATCT